>JASHUO010000912.1 GCA_030039975.1 Alphaproteobacteria bacterium | reverse complement strand
AAGGCGCTTGCTGCCTTTTATGCGCGAGTGCTCGGGATGAGCGTCTCGCGCCTCGACGGGGACAGCTATCTCGCGGAAGGTCACGAGCGGCGGCTGGTGATCGGCCGCGGCGAGAAGCGCGGCCATCCCTGGAATGCCTTCGCGCTGCAGGATGATGAACAGCTCGAGCGCTACCGGCGCTTTCTGCGCGAGCGCGGCGCCGAGCCGCTCGGGTCGCCAACGCCGCTTTTTGCTCAGGGCGGCTTTGCGTTGCGCGATCCGGATGGCAGGCTCGCCGTTTTCGGCGTGCGGAGCCGGGAGCCTCGGGCAACCGCCCGCGGATTGCCCGGTCGCCTCCAGCATGTCGTCGTGGCCTCCGAGCGTTTTCCCGCCATGATGGCGTTCTACCGCGACGTGTTGGGCTTCCTGGTCTCCGACACGGTGCATGTCGACGATGGCAAGGGCGGGCTCGGCGAGGTCAATGTCTGCTTTCTGCGCGGCCATATCGAGCATCACAGCTTCGCCGTCTTCCGCGCGCCCCAATCCGCCAGCGATCATTTCGCGCTCGAGGTGCCGGGCTGGGACGATATCCGGGATTGGGCCGACCATTTCGCCGCATGCGATGTCGGCATCTGGTGGGGGCCGGGCCGCCATGGCGCGGGCAACAATCTCTTTTTCATGGTCAAAGACCCCGACGGCAACAATATCGAGATTTCTGCCGATCTCGAGCGTCTGCCCAAGGGGGCGCCGGGCAGGCGCTGGCCGGCCGGGGGCAAGGCGCTCAATCTCTGGGGACCGGTCTGGGTGAGAGATACGGCCAGCTGAGCGCCGGCGCCGCGCACCCCATATAATAGGTCGATGGCAAACGACCGCGATCGCGACAAGCAGCTTCCCGCCGATCGGCAATCCGCCGAGGTCGAGGCGTTCCTGCGCCAGGTCAAGGCGATGCCGGCGTTGCGACCCGAAAGCGGTCGCGGCCGCTTGATCTTCGCCCTCGATGCGACGGCAAGCCGCGAGGCCACGTGGGACCATGCCTGCGGGCTGCAAGGCGAGATGTTCGAGGCGGCGGCGGCGCTCGGCGGGCTAGACGTGCAGCTGGTCTTTTACCGCGGCTTCCACGAATGCAAAGCGAGTCGCTGGCTGGGCACCGCCGCGGATCTGCACCGCGCCATGCGTCGCGTCGCCTGCGTCGGCGGCGAAACGCAGATCGGTCGCGTGCTCGCTCACGCGCTGCGCGAAGCGCGCGCGGAGAAGGTGAACGCGCTGGTCTTCGTTGGCGATGCGATGGAGGAGAAGCTCGACGAGCTGAGCCGCCTCGCCGGCGAGCTCGGGCTGTTGGGCGTTCCCATCTTCGTCTTTCACGAGGGCGGCGACGAGACGGCCGGCCGCGCTTTTCGGCAGATCGCGCGGCTTTCCGGCGGCGCTTATGGCACGTTCGACGCGGCCAGCGCCCAGCAGCTTCGCCAATTGCTTGGCGCGGTTGCGGCTTATGCCGCGGGCGGGCGGGCGGCGCTCACCGCTTACGGACACCGCGCCGGCGGCGCCGCTCGTCTGCTCGCTGGCGCCATCGGCGGCAAAGAGAGCGGATGATCGTCTATCTCGGCCTCGGCGTTTTGGTGCTGCTGCTCGCGCTCTGGCTGCTGCGCGCCTTTGTCGAAGCCGATCCAGCGAAGCTGGCCCGCGGCGCGCGCGTGCTGCTCGTCACCGTCGGCGCGACCGTAGCGTTGCTGCTGCTCGTCGTGCTCATCGCCAGCGGCCGACTCGGTCTGGGCCTTGCCGAGATCGGCGGCATCGCGCCCATCCTGCTGCGTGGCTGGCTGCACTGGCGCCGGCTCCGGCCGGCCGCGGCGCCGCCGCGCGGTCAAGTCTCGGAAGTCGAGACCGAATATCTGCGCATGCGGCTCGATCACGACAGCGCCACCATGTCCGGCACCGTGCGTCGCGGCCGCTTTCAGGGCCGTCAATTGAGCGAGCTTGGGCGGGACGAACTCGTGGAACTATGGCGCACGTGCCGCGCCGAAGACGCGCAAGGCGCGCATCTGCTCGAGGCCTATCTCGACCGCTTCATGCCGGGCTGGCGCGGGGCCGGCGAGGCGTCAGGAGCGGCTTCAGGCCGCGCCGGCGAAGCCATGACGCGCGAGGAGGCCTACGCCGTTCTGGGCTTGCCGGTGGGGGCCGGCGAGGCGGAGATTCGCGCGGCCTATCACCGGTTGATGATGAAGATCCACCCCGATCAGGGCGGTTCGACCTATCTCGCCGCCCAGATCAACCGCGCGCGCGAGGTACTCCTGCGCGACTAGTCTTGGCTGCTGGCTTGTCGGTCGCGCCGAAGTTATAAACTAATATGAAGTTATAAACTGATATATAGTCGGCATGCGACCGAGGGCCGCGCAGTAACCCGCAAGGGAACAAGCGGCTGGGGCTTTCCGTTATTCCCCAAACACGCTCCCTCCATCGACGAAGAGACATGTATATGGCACAGCGCGTTCGCAAGGCGGTCTTTCCGGTCGGTGGGCTAGGGACACGGTTCCTGCCGGCGACCAAGGCAATGCCCAAGGAAATGCTGCCGGTGGTAGACAAACCGCTCATTCAATACGCGGTGGAAGAAGCGCAGGCCGCCGGCATTGAGGAGTTCATCTTCGTTACCGGACGCTCCAAAACTGCGATCGAGGACCATTTCGATCATTCCTACGAGCTCGAGACGACGCTCCGAGAGCGCAGCAAAGACGCGCAAATCGTCGCGCTCAACTCCTGGATGCCGCGGCCCGGACAGGTCGCTTATACCCGCCAGCAAGTGCCGTTGGGCCTCGGCCACGCCGTCTGGTGTGCGCGCAACCTCATCGGCGACGAGCCTTTCGCCGTGCTGCTGGCCGACGACCTCATCCTCGCCGACACGCCTTGCCTCAAGCAGATGATCGAGGCGCAGAATGGCGCCGAGGGCAGTATGGTGGCGGTCATGGAAGTGCCACGCGAGCACACCAACCGCTACGGCATCCTCGATGTCGGAGGCGAGGAGGGCAAGCTCGTTAACGTTAAGGGCGTGGTCGAAAAACCCGACCCGGCGAAAGCACCCTCCAATCTCAGCATCATCGGCCGCTATATCCTCGAGCCCGAGGTTTTCGACCATCTCGGCCGCATCGGGCGCGGCGCCGGAAACGAGATCCAGCTGACCGACGCGCTGGCCCAGTTGATCCACGGCAACAAGCCCTTCCACGGCCTGCGCTTCGAGGGCACGCGATTCGATTGCGGCGACAAGGTCGGTTTTCTCCAGGCGAATATCGCCTTTGCCCTTGCCCGGCCGGACATGGCCGCGGCCGTGCGCAAGATTCTCGACAGCTATTGCTGAGCCGATGAGGGATTTCGCCATGAGCGGCGCGGGCTCCGAGAGCGGTCGCCTGCTGAACCCGACCATCCTGCGCGAATACGACATCCGCGGCGTGGTGGGTGAAACCCTCGACCCGGCCGACGCTCGCGCCATCGGCCGCGCCTTCGCCGCGATCGTTCAGGAGGCCGGCGGCAAGCGCGTCGCTGTCGGTCGCGACGGCCGGCTGAGTTCCCCGGCGCTCGAAGCGGCGCTGGTCGAGGGGCTGGCCGAAGGCGGCGTCGCATCGCTGCGCATCGGGTTGGGCCCGACGCCGATGCTCTATTTCGCCGTCAACACGCTCGATGTCGATGGCGGGCTGATGGTGACCGGCTCGCACAATCCCGCCGACTACAACGGTTTCAAGCTGATGCTCGGCAAGAAGCCGTTTTTCGGCCCGGATATTCAGCGCCTCGGCCAGGTTGCCGCGGCGCCGCCGGCACCGGCGCAGCGCCGGGGCGGCACCGGCGAACGCCAAGTGATCGACGCCTATGTTGCGCGTCTTCTCGCCGACTACGACGGCGCACGGCCGCTCCACATCGCCTGGGATGCGGGCAACGGCGCCACGGGAGAGGTGCTGCAGCGCCTGGTCGCGCGCTTGCCCGGCCGGCATGAGCTGCTCAACGAGACCATCGATGGCCGGTTTCCCGCGCATCATCCCGACCCGACCGAAGTGAAGAATCTGCTACAGCTGCAGCAGGCGGTGCTTGAGCGCGGCTGCGATCTCGGCATCGCCTTCGACGGCGATGGCGACCGCATCGGCGTCATCGACGGCAAGGGCCGTATTCTCTGGGGCGATCAGTTCATGGTCATGCTCGCCGGCGACATCATCCGCTTGAAGCCGGGCGCGACGATCATCGCCGACGTCAAGGCGAGCCAGGTCCTCTTCGATGAGGTTGCGCGCCTCGGTGGCACCCCGCTGATGTGGCGGACCGGCCATTCCCTGATCAAGACCAAGATGGCCGAGATCGGCGCTCCGCTGGCCGGCGAGATGAGCGGCCACATCTTCTATGCCGACCGCTATTACGGCTATGACGACGCACTTTACGCCGCCGTGCGGCTGCTCGGCATCCTGGGCCGCAGCAGCGAGAGTCTCGCCGAGCTGCGCGACCGACTGCCGCCGGTGGTGAATACGCCGGAGCTGCGCTTTCCCTGCGCTGAGACCCGCAAATTTGCCGTCATCACCGAGGTCCGCGAGCGCTTGCAACGCGCCGGCGCCGACATGTCGGATATCGATGGCGTGCGTGTCCGGACCAAGGATGGCTGGTGGCTGCTGCGCGCGTCCAACACGCAGGATGTTCTCGTCGCCCGCGCCGAGGCGCGCGACGAGGCGGGGCTCGGCCGGTTGAAGGCGCTGCTATCCGAGCAGCTTGGTGCCAGCGGCATCGTGCCGCCGAGCTTCTAGGCTGGTAAAAGCGTCTAAGCCGGTAAAGGAGCGCCTAGCTCAGCCGCGATGGGTGGGGGCGGCCGCCATCTGTTGCGTCGGGCCCGGCGCGATGACAGCGCATTGCAGATGCTTCTTGTGGAGCGCACGGCACGCCCTCTCGGCGTCGCGCTCGGAGAAGCTGACGATGCGGGCCCGGTAGTAGCGCTCGCTCTGCCCGGGCGACAGCACCTGAACCGAGCGGCCCTTGGCCGGCAGCTTCGCCAAGGCGACGGCGCCGGCCTTCTCCGCGGCGGTCTGCTGGGCAAAGGCGCCAACCTGGATGCTCCAATGCTCGGCCGCCTCGTGGCGCACATGGCGGACCCGCGCGGGTGTCGCGGCTTCGGCGCGTGCCACCGGCGAGAGCGCCGCCAAGGTATGGGCCGCTCGACGGGTCAGCGAGGGCTGCTGGTCGGTGTCTTCCGTCGCCTCTGCGGTCGTGACCGCCGGAGCCGATTGGTCGGCGAAGGCCGTGTTGAGTAGGCGAGCCATCTCGAGGTCGCGCGCATGGGCCGTATCGCCGCCCAGAACAATGCCGATCAGCCGGCGGTTGTCGCGCATCGCTGAAGCGGCGAGGTTGAAGCCCGAGGCGCGGATGTAGCCGGTCTTGATGCCGTCCATCCCCTGGAAGCTCTCCATGAGATGGTTGTGCGTCACGAAGTGGACGCCGTTATAGGTGAACTCTTCGGTCGCGAAGTAGTGGTATTCCTTTGGGAAATCGCGATAGAGCGCCAGCGCCATCTTGGCGAGGTCACGGGCGGTTGTAAGCTGCCCCGAATTGGGCAACCCCGACGCGTCGCGATAGAAGGTGTGCGTCATCCCGAGAGCATGCGCCTTCGCCGTCATCATCTGGGCGAAGGCGGGCTCGCTGCCGCCGAGATTCTCGGCGATGGTGACCGCGGCATCATTTGCCGACTTGGTGACGATGCCGAGGATGAGATCGCGCACCGGGATCGTCTGTCCGGCGACCAGATTGAGCTTGGAAGGAGCTTGCGACGCGGCCCAGCGGGACACCGTGAACGGCGTATCGAGCGTCACTTTTCCTTTTTCGAGGGCGTCGAACAGCAGGTACAGCGTCATCATCTTGGTGAGCGACGCCGGGTGCGCCGGCGCATCGGCGTTGCTCTCCGCCAGCGTTTTGCCGGTGCCGGCGTCGATGACGATGTAGGACTCAGTCTTCGCGATTGCGAGCGGCGGGGCCAGGAGAAACAGCGCGGCGGCCAGGGCGATCGACAGTCTTACCAAGACCAAACGGTGAAGGGCACCGCGCACGATTAAACTACTCACTGTTCTCCCCCAATCCCCCCGAAACCAGGGATAGGATTCAATCAAAGAGAGATTAAAAAACCATGGAGTCCTTGTCCAGGTTTTCTATGACGCGCCGCGAAGATTTTTCCACGGGGCGCGGCAGCCGCTCCCGAGCGCGACGGACGTGGCGATTTCCGTTCTTTCCGTGCGACGAAACCGGCAGTGGAGAACGTCGCGCATCGGAGGAGCGTTCCATTGCCGGCGTCGCGCGGTGCGCTGGTGCCGGCCGGCAGCTCCCGTCTCCGCCGTAAGGCGGTTTTGTTGCGACGCACACATATTACTTGATTGTTGGCGTGGTTGTGCCATATAAACCGTGTTGCGTTGCGGGATAGACGCCCTGCCTGAGTGCTGGGCGCGGCGGTAGGAGCATCAGTGATGGCGAAGACGAAGAAGCCGACAAACGCGGTGACGACGACCAAGCAGGGGAATGGCGAGGCGACGGCCGCGCTGTTCGCGGGCTACGACCAGCTGGCCGACCTTGGCCGGGAGAATTTTGCCGCAGTGCTGCGCGCCAATGCCGCGCTTTCCGAAGGCCTGGAGGCGATCGGTAAGGAGGTCATCCTCTATGCGCGCCGCTCCTTCGAGCAGGCGGCGGAGACCGCGACGGCGCTGCTCGGCGCCAAGACCCTGGAAGATGTGTTCCAGCTCAATTCCGAATTTGCCAAGGCCAATCTCGAGCGGCTGATCGAGCGCTCCGCCAAGCTCTCGGAGATGAGCGTCAAGGTCGCCAACGAAGCCCTCGCGCCGCTCGGCGGCCGGGTCGAGGCGACGATCCACAATTTGTCTCGCCCGCACGCCGGCTGACCGGCGCCGCCGCGGCGAGTCGTTGGAAACCCGGCTTCGCGGCCGGGTTTTTCTTTGATCGCGAGTGCCTTTTCCGAGCGTTAACCATGCGTCTGCTACACTCTGTCGCAGGCATCGGCAAGCGGGGTTCGCGCGCCCGGGTTCAGGGCGAGCCGCTCCCAACTTGGCGTGAAGAGTCGGCGAGGAGTCATGGAAAGGTCTTTCCCCTGGATCGATGAACCCAATATCATGGGAGGAATGGGGCGTACTGACCCGTATCGTGATCGGCCGAGGATGAGCGACGTCGAGAAGCGGAACGGTGGCGAGGGACCAGCCACTGGCGTCATCGTCAAGGCGAAGCCGAAGACGAAGAAGCCGTCGATGTACAAGGTCCTGATGTTGAACGATGACTACACGCCCATGGAGTTCGTCGTTCACATCCTGGAGCGGTTCTTCAACAAGAACCGGGAGGAAGCGACGCGCATCATGCTGCACGTCCATCGCCGCGGCGTCGGCATCTGCGGCGTCTACACCTACGAAGTCGCCGAGACCAAGGTGACCCAAGTGATGGATTTCGCCCGGCAACATCAACACCCGCTGCAATGCACCTTGGAAAAAGACTGATGCGGAAAGCCCTGTGGGAACCATAAAAGGATCAGGCGTAGATGCTCTCGCGCAACCTTGAAAAGACGCTGCATCGGGCCCTCGCTTATGCCAATGAGCGGCGGCACGAATACGCGACGCTCGAGCACCTTTTGCTGGCCCTGACCGAAGACCAGGACGCGGTGGCGGTGCTCCGCGCCTGCACGGTCGATCTCGAGAAGCTGCGCCGGGATCTGCTGGGCTACGTCGACAACGAGCTCGTCAACCTGGTTTCGACCCATGTCGAGGATGCGAAGCCGACCGCGAGCTTCCAGCGCGTGCTGCAGCGCGCCGCGATCCACGTCCAATCCTCCGGCCGCGAGGAGGTGACCGGCGCCAACGTGCTCGTCGCCATGTTCGCCGAGCGCGAGAGCCATGCCGTCTATTTCCTGCAGGAGCAGGACATGACGCGCTTCGATGCCGTCAACTATATCTCGCACGGCATCGCCAAGGCGCCCGGCCGCTCCGAGACCCGCCGCGTGCAAGGCGCGGATGAGGAGGAGCGCGGCAACGAAAAGCAGCAGAAGCGCGGCCATGACGCGCTCGACGCCTATTGCGTCAACCTCAATAAGAAGGCCAAGAACGGCAAGATCGATCCGCTCATCGGCCGCGAATCCGAGGTCGACCGCACCATCCAGATCCTGTGCCGGCGCTCCAAGAACAACCCGCTCTATGTCGGCGATCCCGGCGTCGGCAAGACGGCGATCGCCGAAGGTCTGGCGCGCCGCATCGTGCAGAAAGAAGTGCCCGAGGTGTTGCTCAACGCCACGATCTATGCCCTCGACATGGGCGCCCTTCTCGCCGGGACGCGCTATCG
>JASHUO010000911.1 GCA_030039975.1 Alphaproteobacteria bacterium | reverse complement strand
ACGGCGACATTCTCGAGCTCGATCGAGCTGATCCACTCGCCGCCCGATTTGATCACGTCCTTGGAACGGTCGGTGATCTGGATATAGCCATCGGCATCGATGGTGGCGACGTCGCCGGTCGGGAACCAGCCGCCGCGCAAGGGGTCGCCGCCCTCGCCTTTGAAATAGCCCTTGGCGATCCAGGGACCGCGCACCATCAGATCGCCGAAGGCCTTGCCGTCCCACGGCAGATCCTTGCCGGCACCGTCGACGATCTTGAGATCGACGCCGTAAATGGCGCGGCCCTGCTTGTTCTTGACCCCGAGCTTGTCCTCGAGGCTCGCCTCGCGGTGCGTCGCCTTGAGCTGGCACACCGTGCCGAGCGGGCTCATCTCGGTCATGCCCCAGGCGTGCAGCACTTCGACGCCGTGATCGACCTCGAACGCGCGGATCATCGCCGGCGGGCAGGCCGAGCCACCGATCACCGTGCGCTTCAAGGTGGTGAAGCGATGATTGGTTTCGGCCATGTACTGCAGCAGCGCGAGCCACACGGTGGGCACGCCGCCGCTGAACGTCACCTTCTCGCTTTCAAACAGCTCGAACACGCTCTTGCCGTCGAGCGCCGCGCCGGGAAACACCAGCTTCGCGCCGACCAGCGGACAGGCATAGGCAAGGCCCCAGGCATTGGCGTGGAACATCGGCACCACCGGCAAGACCACGTCTTTCGCCGAGAGGCTCATCGCATCGGGCAGCGCCGCACCATAGGAATGCAGCACGGTCGAGCGATGCGAATAGAGCACGCCCTTGGGATTGCCGGTGGTGCCCGAGGTGTAGCACAGCGACGAGGCGGCATCCTCGTCGAGCGCCGGCCATTCGAAATCGTCACTCTCCGCCGCCACCAGCTCCTCGTAGCAGAGTGCCTCCGGCAGATCCTTCGGCATATGCGCGCGATCGGTCATCGCCACCCAGCCTTTGACGCCGGGACTATGCGGCCGCAGCTTCTGGATCAGCGGCGCGAAGGTGATGTCGAAGAAGACGTACTGATCCTCGGCATGGTTGGCGATGTAGGTGATCTGTTCCGGAAAGAGCCGCGGATTGATGGTGTGGCAGACCGCACCCATGCCGGAAACGGCATAATAGATCTCGAAATGCCGGAAGCCGTTCCAGGCGAGCGTGCCGATGCGGTCGCCCTCTTTGACGCCCAGACGGCGCAGCGCGTTGGCGAGCTGCCGGGCGCGCTTATGGGCATCGCGATAGGTATAGCGGTGGATCGGCCCCTCGATGCTGCGCGAGACGATCTCGGTGGCGCCGTGATAGCGATCGGCAAAGCCGATCAGCGACGAAATCAACAGCGGCTGCCCTTGCATCAGTGCTTGCATTCCTGCCTCCCAAAGCCCGGTCTTGGGACCTTGTTCTTGCTCTATCCCTAGCAAAGGCAGAGCCGCCGGAGCAAGGAATCCGGCGCTATAGCGGCGCTCCGTCGTGCACACATCTCGCAGCCTCATTTTCCGCCTTTCCCGCGAAAGCGGGAAACCATAGCCGGAGGCTCCGTTCACCGAAGCTGAGGCCCTGGATGCCCGCTTTCGCGGGCAAAGCGATGATAGGAAATGATAGGAAGAGAGCGCTGCCGGGCTCCTACCCGAGGGCGCGGACGAAGGCCATCCAGTTGCCATCGGGCGAGGCGCAATTGGCGATGTCGGGCCGGCCCTTGGCGGCGAGCGTCAGGCCCGGGAAACGCCAGACCTGCCGCCAGGTCTCGGCGCTCGCCAGCGCCTTTTCGCGCACCCGCCGCTTGATGCGGCGATGGACATAGGCGCGGCCGATGCTGAGATAAAGGGTGACGCCGACCGCCAGCGCCACCAGCGCCGGCACCACGCCGCGCCACATCAACAGCGCCGCGGCCGCCCCCACCGAGCCATAGACCCAGATATTGCCATCGGCCTCGGAGGCGACGGGGCTGTCGATATGGCCGAGCGGCCGCGGATCGATGCGGATCTCGAGCCGGCCCTCGCCGTCGAGCCGGCGCAACGCCGCCAACAGCGTCTCGGCGCTGTCGGCGGCCGGCGGCGCGGAATCAGTGGTGCTCATCGGAGCCTCGAGAACGGACGTGCAAGGTTAAGAACCCGTTTAGCTGTCGCTGTCAGACTGGCCGCCTCGACCCCTGCCGGAGAGGCGCCTTGGTTCGGAACCGATCATCGGCTGTTCTCGCGCATCAGCACCTGCTCGCGCTGCTCCGGGGTGAGCCGGGTTTCGTAGATCGCGATCTGGTTCTGCCGGGCATTGGCGACGCCGAGCGCGTCGGCCTGACGGTACAGCCAGAACGCGCCGAGCGCGTCCGCCGGCGTGCCGATGCCGTTGAGCTTGCACCAGGCGAGCACCTCGACGGCGCGCGGGTCATTGTTGGCGGCGCGCGCTTCGAGAAGCGAAATCTCATGCGCTCCCGCAGTCTTGTCGCGCACCTTGGCGATGATCTGCTCCATGCTCGGCCCGGCCGGCGGCGGGGGCACCGGCCGCGGCTGGTCGCGCAGATCCTTCTCGCAGGCCGTGCTCGGCGTGGTGAAGCAGCGATAAGCGCCATCGAGGTCATAGAACTGCGCCAGCGCCGCCGCGGGGAGCAGCGCCAGGATCGCCGAAAGGAGCCACGCACCATGTCTCATGCCCGCCATCATAGCGGAATTGGCGCCATCCTGCTGTCGCTGTTCGCCGCTGTGGCGCTTGCCGCCTGCAGCAGCGCCGATATCTCCTCCGCCCGGCTCCCGGCCGTGCCGCAGGCCGGCCAGTTCTTCGACCGGCCGCCGCCGCCGGTCGCGGTGGTGCGCGACGGCCCGGCCGGCGAGCTCATCGCCAGCCCCGCCCCGCCGCTGGTTCCCAACAGCGCGGTCGACGACACCATCGCCGATTCGCTCCGGCCGTGGCTCACCGAAATCGAGCGGCGCGATCTCGCCGAAGCAAGCCAGCGCGCCGCCGACCAGTACACCATGGAGCCCGCCGCCTGGGTGGCGTCCGACCCGAGCGGCGCGCATACCGCGACCGGTACGGCGGTGGCGGTCGACGACGTCTTCCGCGCCGTGCGCGGCCAGCTCTGCCGCGACGTGCGGCAAACCGTCGCCAAGGATGCCAAGACGCATATCCAGCAGGTCACCCTCTGCCGCCGCGACTACGGCGGCGGCCTCTACGTCTGGGTCCTCGGCAACCCCGATCAGTAGGCCGAGGCGCGTCGAAAACCCTCACCCTCCCAGCCCCTGCGCTTCGCTCCCGGGCCGGGTCCCTCCCTCTCCCGCTAAGCGGGAGAGGGGCGCGTTAGTCCGCATCTCGCAGCATATTGCGGGCGATGACGAGCTGCTGGATCTGGCTCGTGCCTTCATAAAGGCGGAAGAGCCGCACGTCGCGATAGAAGCGCTCGACGCCGTAATCGGCGATGTAGCCGGCGCCGCCATGGATCTGGACGGCGCGGTCGGCGACGCGGCCTACCATCTCGGTCGAGAAATACTTGCAGCAGGACGCTTCGGTCGAGACGTTTTCGCCGGCATCGCGGCGCGCCGCCGCGTCGCGCACCATGGCACGCGCCGCATAGGCCTCGGCGCGGCTGTCGGCGAGCATCGCCTGCACCAGCTGGAACTCGCCGATGGGATGGCCGAACTGCACCCGCTCCTTGGCGTAGCGCAGCATGTCGCGGATGAGGCGCTCGGCGACGCCGACCGCCACGGCGGAAATGTGGAGGCGGCCGCGATCGAGCACTTTCATCGCCGTCTTGAAGCCCTGTCCTTCCGTGCCGCCGAGCAACGCATCGGCGGGCACGAAGCAATCCTCGAAGACGACATCCGCGGTATGCGCGCCGCGCTGCCCCATCTTGCGATCGGGCTTGCCGAGCTTGAGGCCGGGATTGGGCGCTTCGACGAGAAAGGCGGAGATGCCGGCCGCGCCCTTCTCTGCCGGATTGGTGCGCGCCATCACGGTGAAGAGCGACGCCTCCGGGGCGTTGGTGATGAAGCGCTTGGTGCCGTTCAGCACCCAGCCATTGCCGGAGCGCCGCGCGCTCGTCTTGAGGCTGGCCGCATCCGAGCCGGCATCGGGCTCGGTCAACGCGAACGAGGCGATGATCTCGCCCGAGGCGAGCCGCGGCAGGTATTTGCGCTTCTGCTCCTCGGTGCCGTCGAGGACGACGCCCTGGCTGCCGATGCCGTTATTGGTGCCGTGCACGGAGCGGAAGGCCGGCGAGGTGCGGCACAGCTGGAACAGCACCTCCACCTCTTCGCGCATGCTGAGCCCGAGCCCGCCATAGGCCTCGGGGATGGTCATGCCGAACAGCCCGAGCTGCCGCATCTCGTCGATGAGAGCGGGCGGCACGGTGTCGCTTTCGGCAACGCTCTCCTCGGCCGGCTCGAGTCGCTCGCGCACGAAGCGCTCGATGGTGTCGAGAAATTGACCCAGGGTCTGGGAATCAAGCGCCACGGCCGAACTCCTGCTGCGATAAGGCGACGATTCCTAATCGGCGGACGGGCTCTGAATCAACGGCCGCGGTCGGCGCCGCTGCTTATCTAGGCTTAGTCGGCGGCCGCGCCGCTCTCGCCCTCCTCGTCTTCCTTCGCCGGCGCGCCGCGCTCGGAGAGGTTGGCGCGCACATGGATGAGGCGCTCGATCAGCGCATCGCGCTCGGCATCGGCGAGGCCTGCCAACGCCTCGTTCCGCGTCTCCTCGGCGAGGCTGCGCATGCGCTCCATCACCGGCGCCACCTTTTGCGTAGTGTAGAGGAGGCGCGCGCGGCGGTCGTTCTGGTCCGGCCGGCGCTCGACCCAGCCGGCCTCTTCCATCCGGTCGATGAGTCGGCCCAGCGTGATGTTCTCGATCTCGAGGATCTCGGCGAGACCGCTCTGGTTGATGCCCTCATGGCGCGACAGATGCACCAGCACCTGCCATTGCGCGCGGCTCAAGCCCAGCGCGCGAGCGCGCTGGTCGAAGCGCTTGCGCATGAGACGCGCGATGTCGTGCAGCAGAAAACCGAAGCTGCGCTCGGGATCGTAAGGCATGGCGGGATGATGATGGTCATCCGGTCGTCCTTAAGCAAGCGCGCGTACCGATTCGGACGCTTCACCGCCCTGCGATCAGGCATTAGCCGGGCGTCTTCGAGAAGCGCTTCATCTCCCCGCCAAGCCGTACCCAGGGCTGGGCGCTGTCGCAGTAGATCTGCGAGTGGGGCTTCACCCAAGTCCGGTCATCGAGCGAGCCGGCATTGAGCATCGCGATGCCCGGCAGCGCATCCGCCTCCTCGACGATGCCGGACCCGCATTCGGGGCAGAAGCGCCGGTGGATCGGCTTGCCGCTGCTGCCTGTCTTGGTGAAGGTCTTCAGTGTCCCGCTCACCTGCAATGCCGGCCCGGGTACGCTGACCACCGTCGCGAAGGCTGAGCCGCTGAACTTCTGGCAGTCCGTGCAGTGGCAGATACTGATGAACGCAGGTTCCGCATCCGCGCGGTAGCGTACCCGGCCGCACAGGCAGCCACCTTCGATATGTGCCATGCCATGCCTCCTGTCCCGTCCAGCCAAGCCTGCCACCGCGGCCCTGCCGGTTGCAATCGAGGCGCTGCGCCCTAAGACGGTCACTCGCATCCCGTCAGTTGCCCCGGCAGCGGCGGCGTCCTAAACCGCCGCGGGAATGATGACGGGACTCGCCATAGCTGTCGCGCTCGCGACCTTCGTCGCGACCGCGCTCTTGACCGGGCCGGTGCTGCGCTCGCTCGAGCAGCGCTCGATTCTCGACCGGCCGGTCGAGCGCTCGGCACATCAGGTGCCGGTGCCGCGCGGCGGCGGTCTGGCGCTGGTGCCGGTGCTGCTGGCGGCGTGGCTCGGCCTCGCGCTGGCGCGACACGCGCCCACCGGCGCCGCGACGGTAGGCGGGCTGGCCGCGGCGCTGGCGCTGCTCTCCTGGCGCGATGATCTGCGCGGCCTGCCGGCGGGGTTGCGGCTCTGCGGTCACATCGCCGCGGTGCTCATCGGTCTCGCTTCCCTGCCCGCCGGCGCGGTGTTTCAGGGGCTGCTGCCGCCCGTTCTCGACCGCGCCGCCGCGGCGCTGCTGTGGGTGTGGTTCGTCAACCTCTTCAACTTCATGGACGGGATCGACGGCATCACCGGCATCGAGACGGCGTCGCTCGGCAT
>JASHUO010000910.1 GCA_030039975.1 Alphaproteobacteria bacterium | reverse complement strand
CCCGAGAGATCGAGCCCTTGGACGAAGCGCTGCGCCTCGCCGCCATGGACATTCGCAGCGGCCGTCGTTTGGGGCATCGGCGTCGCCGAATAGCCGTTGACCGGCGGCGGTTTCGGCGTCGTGAAATTGGGCCCCACGGCGCAGCCGGCGAGCAGCGCCGCCAATCCGGCCGCCGCGACGCGACGCAAGCTCAGCTGGGCCTTACGGTAGGCGCACATATCGAGAAGCGCTGTTCGCAGTAAATATCCTGCCGTCCCCGCGAAAGCGGGGACCCAGAGCGCGCGCCCCGATCATCGCATCTGAGGCCCTGGATGCCCGCTTTCGCGGGCAAAGCGATAATAGAGGTACGGTGTTGCTCCGCGTCGCGCACTCCTCGCGCCCCGCCCTCATCCGTGACGCTGGCCGGGACCGGCCTCGGGCGACGAGGCCGCTTCGACCGGGTTCACCTGCATCCCGGGACCCAGCTGAAGCAGATTGCCGGTGGCGACGCGCTGCCCGTCCGTGACGCCTTTGTCGACGGCAACCAGGGTTCCGTAATTGGCACCCAGCGTCACATAGCGCTGCTCGATCTTGTTGTCCTTGCCGACGACGAAGAGGTATTTGCCGAGCTGGCTCGAGCCGACGGCCGCCTGCGGCACCAGGAGCGTATCGGGCTGATCGGTGATGTGCAGGCGGACGCGCACGAATTGTCCCGGCAGCAGGGAGTGATCAGGGTTCTCCATCGTGGCCCTGGTCGTGATCGTGCCGGTGCTGCGGCCGACGCTATTGTCGAGAAAGGTCAGCTTGCCCTGATAGGTGCGCGCCGTTGCGCCGGTGCCGACGATGACGTCGGCGGGAATCGGGCCCTTCGCCTGGTACTTCTCAATTTCCGGAAGATCCGTGTCCGGCGGGTTGAAGGTGGCATAGATCGGATCGAGCTGCACCAGCGTGTTGACCATGGTCCCCGCATTGGTGATCAGCGCCCCTTCATGCACCTGGGCGAGGCTGAGCCGGCCCGCAAACGGGGCGCGGATCTCGGTATAGCCGAGATTGAGCTGCGCCGTTTCGATCGCCGCGTGATCGGCGGCCAGCGCCGCGCGGTACTGATCTTCGGTGCTGGTCGCTTGCTGCAGGGCGTCGATCGACACGTCACCGGTCTTGCTGAGGCTGTAATTGCGATGGCGATTGGCCTGGGCGTATTCGAGCGCCGCCGCATCCTTCTGTGACTGGGCGATCGCCTGGTCGAGCGCCGCCTGATAGCTGCGCGGATCGATCTGATAGAGCAGCTCGCCTTTGCTGACCTCGGCGCCGTCGGGCACCGCCGCCTTCAACAGATATCCCGTCACCTGCGCCTGAAGCGTGACCGTGCGGATGGCATCGGTCGTGCCGACATAGTCGAGGTAAACCGGCACCGTCTTGCGCAGGACTTGCGTCACCGGAACGCGCAAGGCCGCGACCGGGCTGGCGCCGGTCGGCGGCCCGGCGGCTTTGCCGGTCTCTCCTCCCCTCACCGCAAAGAACAGCACCAGCGCGGCGAGCGCCAGACCCGCGGCAAGGAGAACGCCGGCCCTGAGCCTGCTCATCGCGCCTCTCCTCCCGTTTCAATCGCCCGGCGCATGGCCATGCTCACCCGGCCGCATGCCCAGACGCTTCAACGCCCATTCGCGCATCCCTTCGATCACCGCATAGAAGATCGGGACGAAGCCGAGGCTCAGAATCGTGGCGGCGAGCATGCCGCCGACGACGGTGGTCCCGATCGACTGGCGCGCGGCGGCGCCGGCGCCGGAGGCGAGCATCAGCGGCAGAGCGCCAAAAATAAAGGCGAAGGCGGTCATCAGGATCGGGCGGATGCGCAAGCGCGCCGCTTCCATCGCCGCCTCGAGGATGCCGTAGCCGGCCTCGCGCCGGCGCTTGGCGAATTCGACGATCAGGATCGCGTTCTTGGCCGCGAGGCCGATCAGCAGCACGAAACCGATCTGCGCATAGATGTCGACCTGCATGCGGCGCAGCCAGAGCAGCAGCAAGGCACCGAACAGCGCGAGCGGCACGGCCAGAATGATGGTGAAGGGGATCGACCAGCTTTCGTACTGCGCGGCCAGAAAGAGAAAGACGAAGACGAGGGCGAGCGCGAAGACCTCGCCCGCGACCGAGCCGGCCTGCAGTTCCTGATAGGTGACGCCGGTCCATTCGTAACCGAAATCGCTGGGCAGGACGCGGGCGGCGCGCTCCATCGCTTCGATCGCCTGGCCCGAGCTGTAGCCGGGCGCCGGGTTTCCCGTGATCTCGGCCGCGGTGTAGAGGTTGTAATGGGGTATGATTTCGGGTCCCACGGTCGAAGTCAGCCGGCCGAGCGTGCTCAACGGCACCATGCCGTTGACGTCATTGCGCACATAGAGGCGCGAGAGATCGCTCGTGTTGGCGCGCGCGCCGTCATTGGCCTGGATCAGCACTTGAAAGGTATGACCGAACAAGGTCACGTTGTTGACGTAGAGCGACCCAAGAAAGGCCTGCATGGTGTCGAAGACGTCGCTGAGGCTGAGTCCGAGCAGCTTCGCCTTGTTGCGGTTGAGGTCGAAATAGTATTCGGGCGTGTCGGTGTTGAAATTGGAGATGAGCGTGCGCGGATCGATCTCCGGCTGCTTGCGCGCCGCGGCAAGAAAGGTCTGGACTACCTGCGCCAGCGCCGCCGGGCCGCGGCTGCCGCGGTCCTCGAGCTGGAAATCGAAACCGCCGAAGGTGCCGATCCCCGGTATCGCCGGCGGATTGAGCGCCAGCACGCGCGCCGCAGGAATTGCCGCCAGCTTCGGCTGCACCTCGGCAATGATGCGCGCCGCGCTCTCTTGGCTGCCGCGCTGGTCCCACGGCTTCAAGATGACGAACTGCGCCGCGGCGCTGGAGCTGACCGCCCGAGTGACGAAGTCGAGACCGTTGACCGACATGACGCTGTCGACGCCGGGGGTCGCCTGCAGAATCTTGCGCGTCTCGGCAACGACCGCCTCCGTGCGCTGCAGCGAGGCGCCGTTGGGAAGCCGCGTGATGACATAGAAATAGCCGCGGTCCTCGGTCGGCAGAAAGCTCGTGGGCAGGGTGGCATAGAGCCAATAGGTGACGGCGAGCGCAGCGGCAAAGACCAGGAGCGCCAGCCAGCGGCCGCGGATCAGATGCCGCACCGAATCCGCGTAGGCGTGGCGCGCCCAGTCGAAACCCTGGTTGAACTTGCGGAACAAAATGAAGTGCGACGGCTTCTCGCGCCGCAGCAGAACGGCGCAGAGCGCCGGGCTCAAGGTCAGTGAATTGAAGGCGGAGAGCGCCACCGACATGGCAATGGTGAGCGCGAACTGATTGTAGAGCCGTCCGGTGATCCCCGGCAGGAAGGCAATCGGCACGAAGACGGCGCCGAGCACGGCGGAGGTCGCGATGATCGGGCCGGTCACCTCCGCCATCGCCGCTTTTGCCGCGGCCATGGGGGCGAGGCCGCTCTCGAGCTGGCGCTGTACATTCTCGACCACGACGATGGCGTCGTCGACGACGAGGCCGATCGCCAGCACCATGCCGAGCATGCTGACGGTGTTGAGGGAGAACCCCACCGCCAGCATGACGGCGAGCGTGCCGATCAGCGCGACCGGAATGGCGACGCCGGGAATGACCGTCGTGCGCCAGCTCTGCAGGAACAGGAAGACGACGGCAATGACCAGGACGAGAGCGATGGCCAGCGTCTTCTCGACTTCGCTCATCGACGCCGAGACGAACATGTTGGTGTCGTAGCTGATGGCCCAGGCGAGGCCCTTGGGGAATCGCGTCGCGAGCGTCGCCATAGCCGCCTTGACGCTCTTGTCGAGAGCCAGCGCGTTGGCGTTCGGCAGCTGGAAGATCGCCAGGATCACGCCAGGATACTGGTCGATGTCGGCGCTCTCGGTATATTCCAGCGCGCCGAGATCGGTGCGCGCCACATCCCTGAGATAGACGGCGGCATTGCTGGTCGTGCCGGCGCGGAGCACGATATTGCCGAATTGCCGCGCGTTGGCGAGCTGGCCTTGCGTGTTGATCTGGTATTCGAATTGCGTGCCGGGCAGCGTCGGTGCCTCGCCGAATTTGCCGGCCGCGACCTGCTGGTTCTGCTCCAGGATCGCGTTCTTCACGTCCTCCGTCGTGATGCCCAGCTTGGCGAGCTTGTCGGGGTCGAGCCAGATGCGCATGGCATAGCGGCGCTCGCCGAAGATGGAGACGCTGCTCACGCCGGCAAGCCGCTCCAGCGGGTCGACCAGCTGGAGATAGGCATAATTGCTGATCGTCACCGGGTCGATCGACCCATCGGGCGAGTAGAGGTTAACCGCCATCACGAAGTTGGGATTTTGCTTCGAGATCGTGACGCCGGTCTGGCTCACGACGCTGGGCAGCTGGGCGGCGGCTTGCGACTCGCGGTTCTGCACGTCAACGGCGCCGATATCGACGGAATAGCCGATGTTGAAGGTGACGCTGATCGACGAGCTGCCGGCGTTGGAGCTGATGGAGGAGATGTAGATCATCCCCTCGGCGCCGTTGACCTGCTCTTCGATCGGGGTGGTGACGGTGTCCGCCACGACCTGCGCGCTGGCGCCGTTATAGGTCGCGGCGACGTTGACCTGCGGCGGCGTGACGTCGGGAAATTGCGCGACGGGCAGCGCGACATAGGCGATGAGCCCGGCGATCACCATGATGATGGCGATCGACGAGGCGAAGATCGGACGCTCGATGAAGAAATTGACCATCGACCCGATCTGGCTGCGCTCCCCTTCTACAAAGGAACGGAAACGGGACGGTAGCGTTCCCGGAACGAGAGCAGGATCAATTGTGACTCAAGCCGATTCGCATCGCCGGCCGAGATCGGGCGGACGGCCAACGCACCGCGAGGCGGCGCGCCGGCTCGACCGCGTTCTCGATATCGGACAGCGACGGTTTCTTGCCAACGGCTACAGCGAGACCAGTCTTGATGCGATCGCCCGCGCCTCCGGCGTCGCAAAAAAAACGCTGTACCATCATTTCGGCGGCAAGGCGGGCTTCTTCGCCGCGATTCTCGAAGCGCTGCGCCGGTCATGGATCGCCGAGCTGCAGGACATCGTGCTTCAGCCCGTGGGCCCGCGGCTCGTGCTCGAAGCCGTCGCGCAGCATCTCCTCGAAGTGGGGACCCGGTCGCAGATGATCGCCCTGCATCGGCTGCTGGTGGCGGAGTCCCATCGCTTTCCGGAGCTCGTGCAAAAGCACTATGACCGCTGCGCGCCGCGCGGCATGGAGCCGCTTCAGGACTATCTCGGCGCTGCCACGCTCAACGGCACGTTGCGGCTCGACGACGTCGCTCTCGCCACCGAGCAGTTCACCCATCTCGTGCTGAGCGGCGTCCGGATGAGGCTGCTGCTCGGCCTCGCGCGCCGGCCCGGCCCGGCGGAGCGGCAGCGCATCGCCCGCCACGCCGTCGATTTGTTCCTGAACGGGTGCGTCGCGCCGCACCGCTCGAAGCCGATCGCGCACCGAGACCACGCCGCTCCGTCGCCCGGGCTATAGGGACCAGCGTCGCAGGAACTACCCGGTGACATTGCCTTGTCCGCCCAATCGACCACCGGGCGTGCGTAATTGTTTCGTCAGAGGCAACACCCCTTGCGGCTACCGACAAGAATTATACTTCGTATGAACTGCGTATCATCTGCAATTCATATGAAAGCGGCCGCCGGTAGCGAGGGGAGACGGGGCGTTTGGCAAAGATTGCAGCGATCGGACTCGCGGTGGCCGCCGTCACCGGCGGCATCGTCGGTTGGCATTTCGTCGCAGCCGCCGGTTCGGCGGGTGCCGCCGTCGAACCCAAGGCGCCACCAACGATTCCGATTACCGCCGGACGGGCGCAGGCGCGCGACGTACCGGTCTATATCCGCGGCCTCGGCACCGTGCAGGCCAACTACACGGTTACGGTCAGAACCCGGGTCGACGGCCAGATCATGCAGGTCT
>JASHUO010000909.1 GCA_030039975.1 Alphaproteobacteria bacterium | reverse complement strand
ATGGAGCCGGCGATACCCGGCCTGGTGGGTCTGCGCGCCAGCTATATCAGCGCGCAGCTCGGCGCCTTTCGCTACGGTACGCGGACGGCCAAGGCCCCTGACTGCATGCAGCTGGTCGCAGCGAGCCTGACCGAGAGCGACGTGACCGCCGTCGCCCAGTGGCTCGCCTCGCAACCGGTGCCAGCCGACCCGTCACCGGTGCCGCGCGGCACGTTGTCGACGCCGCTCCCCTGCGGCAGCGAACCACAGTGAGGGGCGCGGTGCAGATCCGTCGGGCGCTTTGGCTCCCCCTGCTTCTCGCCTCGTGGCTGGTTGCCGGCCAACCCCAAGCGGCGCGCGCCGATGACCAGACTCTCATCGCCAAAGGCGAATACCTCGCCCGCGCCGGCGACTGCATCGCCTGCCACACCAACCCCGGCGACGCTCTCTTCGCCGGCGGCCTGGCGATGCCGACCCCGTTCGGCACGCTCTATTCGACCAACATCACGCCCGACCGCGACACCGGTATCGGCACCTGGAATGCCGACCAGTTCTACGCCGCCCTGCATACCGGCCGCTTTCCCGATGGCGGCCTGATGTATCCGGCCATGCCGTTCGGGTCCTATACCAAAGTCACACGCGAGGATTCCGACGCGATCTTCGCCTATCTGCGTTCCGTGCCGGCGGTGCACCAGCCGAACCGCGCCGACGATCTCCGCTTTCCCTACAACAACCGCCAACTCATCCTGGGCTGGCGGACGCTGTTCTTTAGCGAAGGCCAGTATCAGCCCAATCCGGCGATGTCGGCGGAGTGGAACCGCGGCGCCTATCTTGTCGAAGGCCTCGGCCACTGCGCGATGTGCCACACGCCGATCAACGCGCTCGGCGGCAGTTCGGAATCGCAGGCGTTCGAAGGCGGACTCATCCCGATGCAGAACTGGTACGCTCCCTCGCTCACCTCGAACAAGGAGGCCGGCCTTGGCGAATGGAGCATCCCGGAGATCGTCGAGCTGCTCCGCGACGGCGTCTCGCATCGCGGCGCGGTCTACGGGCCGATGGCGGAGGTGGTCTTCGACAGCTTGCAATATCTGAACGATGCCGATGTGCGTGCCATGGCGATCTATCTCAAGAGCCTCGCCGCGGGCAGTCCACCCGCCGCCGAAATCTCCACGGTTCCACCGCCCGAAAGCAGCCTGCTCGTCCGTTTCGGGGAGGACGTCTATGACAAGCACTGCGCGAGCTGCCACATGAAGGATGGAAGCGGCATGCCGCCGGATTACCCGCCGCTGGCGGGCAATCCGTCGATCCAGATGGCATCGGCGGTGAACCCGATCCGCATGGTCCTGAATGGCGGGTTCCCGCCCGGGACGGAAGGCAACCCGGAGCCCTATGGCATGCCGCCCTTCGCGCAGACGCTGTCCGACGACGAGGTGGCGGCGGTGGTGACCTATATTCGCTCCGCCTGGGGCAACCGGGGCACGCCGATATCGGCGCGCCAGGCCAATGAGCTGCGCACGGCGCCGCTGGATTGACGCGATCATGCTGAACGCCGACCCCGCCCCGACCGACGCCGGCCCGCCACAACCGGACGACAAGGCCGTCGACACGATCGTGCGATCGGGCGCCAAAGGCGGGCTCGCCCTTGCCGGCCTCGCGACGGCCATCGTCATCGCCATCTGGTTTGCCTTCTATTTCCTCGTCTTCGTGCCGCGCGCAGGGGCGCCATGACGGAGCCACCGCCGCCGCCATCGCATGATGAGGGCGCCGAGCGCATCGAGGGCATCGAGCGCCGCTGGGCGATGGTGGGAATCGGCGTCCTGCTGGTGCTCGTCGTCGTGGCCGCCTTTGCGGGTATTCATCAGGCCGCCATGCCGCAGAGCCGCGTCGAAATCGTCGACCCGCTTCGCCTCCATCTCAGCGGCGAGTTCATCGACAGCAATCTCGGCAGCGCGGTCGAGCCCGACGGCTCCGTCACGGTGCGCGCGATCGGCCAGGAATACTCCTTCACGCCGTCCTGCATCCTGGTGCCGAGAGACACGCCGATCACCTTCCGCGCCACCAGCGCCGACGTGGTGCATGGGTTCCTGATCGATGGGACCGACATCAACCTCATGCTGGTGCCGGGCTACATCTCGAGCCTCAGGGCGCGCTTCGAGACGCTGGGCGAGCGCTATATGCCGTGCCACGAGTTCTGCGGCACCGGCCATGAGGGGATGTGGGGCCGGATCAAGGTCGTCGACAAAGCCGTGTTCGCGCAGATGGCCGCCGGTGCAAAGCGGGTGAGCTGTGTCAAGTAGCCGACGCATGATCCTCGCGCATTTCTGGTTGGCCTTCGCCGGCTTTGGCGCAGCGCTGCCGCTCGGCGCTTGGCAGATGTATATCCGCAGCCCGCTCCATGGCTGGATCAGCGATCCCGAATGGTACTACCGCTCGGTCACCGCCCATGGCACCACCATGGCATATGTGTTTCCGACGCTCGTCGCCATGGGGTTCGGCTACTTCGTCGCCGAAGCCGCGTTGCAGCGTCCGCTGATCGGCCTCCGCTGGGCGTGGCTTGGATTTGCGCTGGTGGTCATCGGCACGGTGACGGCGATCATCCCGGTCGCGCTCGGGCTCGCCTCGGTGCTCTACACCTTCTACCCGCCGATGATCGGCAATCCTTTCTACTATATCGGCGTCGTCCTCGTCGTCGTCGGCTCGTGGATCTGGGTCGCCCTCATGGGCATCAACATGCAGCGCTGGAAGCGGGACAATCCCGGCACGCCGGTGCCGTTCCCGATGTTCGCGACGGTTGCCGGCGCCTATCTCTGGGGCTGGACCGCGGTGGGCGCCGCGCTCGAGCTGCTGTTCCAGATCATCCCCGCGGCGCTTGGCCTCAGCCGTACGATCGATGCCGGGCTCGCCCGCGTCTTTTTCTCCTGGACGCTGCACGCGATCGTCTATTTCTGGCTGATGCCGACCTACATCGCCTATTACACGATCCTGCCTCGGGCGATCGGCGGCCGGCTCTACAGCGATGCGATGGGGCGGCTCTCCTTCATCCTGTTCCTCGTCGTCGCGATGCCGATCGGCGTGCACCACCTGTTCGCGGATCCCGAAGTCGGCTCGGGCTTCAAGTTTCTGCACTCGGTGTTCACCGCGCTCGTCGCCTTGCCGACCCTGCTGACGGTCTTCACCATCTGCGCTTCGGTCGAGATTGCCGGGCGTTTGCGCGGCGGCAAAGGCGTGCTGGGCTGGCTCGCGGCGCTCCCCTGGCGCAACCCGGTCATGCTCGGCGCCGCCCTCTCCTTCGTCATGCTCGGCTTCGGCGGCGCCGGCGGCCTCATCAACATGAGCTACCAGCTCGACAGCACCATTCACAACACGCAATGGGTCACGGGCCATTTCCATCTGATCTTCGGCGGCGCGATCGTCATCATGTATTTCGTGATCGCCTATGACCTCTGGCCGCATCTGACCGGACGGTCGCTCGACAGCCTCGGCCTGATGCGCGCACAGCTCTGGACCTGGTTCGTCGGCATGATCGTGCTGACCTTCCCCTGGCACTATGTCGGGATTCTCGGCATGCCGCGGCGCATGGCGTTCTATGACTACAGCGATCCGGTGATCGCGGCGCAGGCGGCGTCGGTGACGATGTCGGTCATCGGCGCCGCAATCCTGGTAGTGTCGGGCGCGCTGTTCTTCCTTGTGCTCGCGCGCGGACACGCCGCGCCGCGAACCGCGCCGCCTGCCTATCGCTTCAGCGTCGCCGTGCGTCCGCCGCGCGCGCTGCCGGCGGCCCTCAACGGCTTCGGGCTTTGGCTCGGCCTGATGATCGCGCTCACGCTGGTGAACTACGGCTTCCCGATCGCGCATCTTCTGGCGACGCCGGGAACCGCGGTCCCGACGGTCAACGTCGGAGCCTTAAGATGAATCGCGAGTGGGCCGCGATCCTGCGCAGCAAATGGTTCCCCGCCAGCGTCGGAATTACGGCGGCGCTGGCGATTGCCGGCCTTCTCGTCGGCTTTGTCGTGCTGCCTCTGGCAGACCGGAACGAGCAGTTCCATAGCGTCTGGGATGCGATCTGCAGCGCAGCCGGCCTCATTCAGAACGCGGCTCGGGAGCCGGTGGTCCAGGCCAATTATCCGACGACGCGCGTCGAACTCACGCCGCGGATGCTGCGCGGCGCGAGCGCAGAATCGATCGGGCGCGGCGCGACCTTGGCCTTGCGCTGCACGATGTGCCACGGCGCCCGCGGCCTCAGCGAGGCAAATACCCCCAACCTCGCCGGACAATACGCCGTGGTCATCTACAAGCAATTGATGGATTTCAAGACCGGCGCGCGGGTCAGCGCCGTCATGGCGCCGCTGGTCGGCGACTTGAGTGACCAGGATATGCGCGACCTGGCCGCCTACTACGCCTACCTGCCGCGCGTGCCCGCTAGCCGGCCCGCAGGCGAGCCGCCGCAAATCGTCGCGAGCGGCGCCCCCCTGCGCAGCATCGCACCGTGCGGGGCGTGCCACGGCGAGCTCGCGAGCAAGCCCGGCGCGGCGTGGCTCGAGGGTCAGCCTTTCGACTATCTGCGCACGCAGCTCCAAGATTTTGCGTCCGGCGCCCGGCGCAACGACATCGGCGAGCAGATGCGCAACGTCGCGCGCGGCATGACGGTGGCGGAGATCGATGCGGCCAGCCGGTTCTATGCGGGCCTTCGCGGTCCAACGGGGTCGCAGGCGGACGCGTCTTCCAAGCAGCATTAGGAATCTGCCGCAGCATAACGCGCGACGCTTTTCGAGGCCCCGCGCCGGCGCCTTGTCAGGCGGCGGCGGGGTTGGGTTCTTTCATCCTCTGCGGCTGCGGTGCGATCAGGCGGTGCGGCGGGAAGACCAGCCTGATGGTGGTGCCGGCGCCCAGCGCGCTCTCAATCTCCAGATCGCCATCATGCAGCTCCATGAGGCGCTTGGAGAGCGGCAGGCCCAGGCCGGTGCCCTCGTATCGACGGGAGAGGGCGTTGTCGACTTGGCCGAAGCGCTCCAGCGCCTTGGGAATGTCGTGTGGCGCGATGCCGATGCCGTTATCGGTCACCGCAACGATGAGCGCCGCGCCGCGGCGACAGGTGTTGATACGGATCTGGCCGCCGGCGGGTGTGAACTTGACGGCATTGCCAAGGATGTTGAGCAGCACCTGGCGCACGCGGCGGAGGTCCGCGCGCAGGGCCGGCAGGTCGGGCTCGGCCTGGTATGCGAGCGTCAGGCCCGCGTCCTGCGCCTGGCCCCTGACCAGCGCGCAAGCCGCTTCGACCGCCTCGCTGGGATCGATCAGCTCGTCGTGCAGATCGAGCCGGCCGGCGTCGAGCTTGCTGAAATCCAGCACGTCATTGATGAGGCCAAGCAGATGCCGCCCGGCCTGGGCGATGCTGCCGGTGTAGTCGCGATAGCGCGGATCGCCGAGCGGGCCAAAGATCTGCGATGCCAGCATCTCGGCAAAGCCGATCACGGCGTTGAGCGGGGTGCGCAGCTCGTGACTCATGGCGGCGAGGAACTGCGACTTCGCCTGGCTGCCGGCGGCCGCGGCCTGCAGCGCGGTTTCGAGATTGGCGGTGGTGGCCTCGAGCCGGCGCTTGGTCTCTTCGAGCTCGGCCACATAGGCGCGGAGCCGCTGCGCCTCGGCCTCGGCACGACCGGCGAGATGCTGGTCGACGATCGAGCCGATCAGCCCCAGCGCGATGATGAGCACAGTGACGGCCGCGACGGCCACGGCGAGCCAGCTCGAATCGACGATCTGCGTCGGCAGCGCGTAGGTCGGATCGGGCACGAGGGTGACCGCGGCCATCCCGGTGAAATGCAGGCCATAGATGCCGGCCGCGAACAGCGACGCCCCAAGCACGCGATGGCGGGTCCCACGGCCGCCAAACGAGACCTGAGCAGCGAGCGCACCGAGAGCGACGCCGATCAGCAGCGAAGCCGAAACATAGAGCGGGTCGTAGTCGATATGCGCCGGCGCGCGCAGCGCCGCCATACCGAGGTAATGCATCGCGCCGATGCCCGCGCCGGCGATGGCGCCGCCGAGTATCGGCAAGCGCGTGAGATAGGCCGCCACGATCAGGCCGATCCAGATGATCGCCACGGCGATGGCCAGCGACAGCACCGTCAGGCCCACGTCATAGCCCGTCGGCAGCGACGGGCGGAAGGCGAGCATCGCGACGAAGTGGGTCGCCCACACGCCGCATCCCATGACGACAGCGGCGGCCGAACGCCATTTGAGAGCCGCGGTGCCATCCGCGACGCGCGCTCGCGCGATCATGCTGAACGCCGTGTAACACGCGAAGAGGCAGATCAGCGCCGCCAGGATGACGAGCCGAACATCATGCTGTTCGGTGACGCAGGCGATAACGCGAAGCATACCACTCATATGTCGCGTCAGCGCTTAATATCGGCTTAAGATTGGTAGACAATTGGTTGATATCGCAGCGACATGGTTAATTTCTGCGGCGACTATCACCAGCCCCGCACGCGCCATGCCCGCCGATCCGAGACCGTCGAGCGGCGCGAACATCGGAAACTCCCGCGCCTGGCCTCATGAACTTGGCTGCGCGCCACCCATTTATCGCAGTGAGTGTGAGTGGCATCACAGACGGCCAAGGCCGGGTGTCGCTACGCTAGGCGTGCAAATGATGGTGATGCCGATGCCGACCGCCCTTCGCGTCTTGCCGCTGCTTCTTATCCTAAGCGCCTGCGGCGCCCCGGAATATTCCGTCCCGTCGCAGGCCGTCTCCAAGGACATCGACGCCTCGCAATTCGGCGGCGCGTCGCCGCGGAACATGGATCAGATGCTGGACTTCCGCGACAGCGACCTCGTCACCAGCCCGATGCAGTAGCTCCTTCCGCAGCACATAAAGAGTGTTGGTTAAGTGTCTGTTGGGGAAGATGACTATCGGGAGAAATCAATGATCCATCACGTGTCGATCCCGGCGCGCGATCCGCGCCATGTGGCGGAGGTATTGGCCGAGCTGATGCAGGGCCAGTGCCATCCCTTCGGGCCGCTCGAAGGCGCCTTCATGGCGGCCAGCGGCGATGCGCATGGCTCGATGATCGAG
>JASHUO010000908.1 GCA_030039975.1 Alphaproteobacteria bacterium | reverse complement strand
CTGATCCCCGGATTCCCCGGAATCCCCAAGCTGTATTCGTCCACAAACAAAATCCCCGCGCGCGAAACGTTCTCCCCGAGGAGAACGCCCGCGCGAGAGGGAAGGGCCGGGCCTAGTGGATCTCGCCCGCGCGCTTGATCGCATCGCGCAATGCCGCGACGGAGAATTCGGGGCTGTGGCAGATGTCGAGAATGACCTTCTCGCGCCGCGCCACGAGGTCGACCGCGGCCGGGAGCTTCTTCACCGCTTCGGCCGGGATGACGACCGCGCCGTGGTAGTCGGCGTGGATCACGTCGTCATGCGCCGCCTGCATGCCGAAGACGTTCACCGGCTTGGCGAAATC
Source organism: Alphaproteobacteria bacterium (assembly GCA_030039975.1). GTDB lineage: Bacteria > Pseudomonadota > Alphaproteobacteria > ATCC43930 > CGMCC-115725 > DAHUYF01. Next base: position 5,813 of record JASHUO010000908.1, on the reverse strand, counting down.
GACCATGTGCACATGCGCGTGGCTGGGCCCGACGCGGCCGCCGATCATCTGGAAGCCGGGCGCCCAGGCGATGAGGTCGCGGAACGAGCCATTGGTGACGCAGCCCAGCGCCCCCAGCGCCTTGTGCACCGTCGACTGCACCTCGCCCCAATAGGCGCCAAAGCCGGGCGGGTGGTCGATATCCTGGAGCACCACCACCGTCGGCAGATCGGCCTTGGCGACGTAATCGTACCAGTCGAGCCGGTTGGCCACCGGCCCACGCGGCGGCTCCTTGGCGCGGATCGTGCCGGTGCGCGCCAGGCCGACGATCGGCGGCAGCTTCGGGTCGACCGCGACCATCGGTTCGACCGTGAACCCCAAGGCGCGGCGCTCCGGCATGACGATCTCGAGCGCGTTGCAGATCGTCGGCACGTCCCATTGCTTGAGCGTCTCGAGATCCTCGCGCGTGAATAGCCGTTCGGGCATGGTGCTCCCTCCTCGTTATGCAGATCCGCAGGCGCGGCACTCTTCCACGCGGCCCGCCCGGGAGCAAGCCGTGACCCGCAACTGCCGACCCAGTTGTCAACCGGCTGCGAAGGACCCACCCTGAGCTGAGGCGTGCACGCATTGGGGGGCGATCATGACCATCAGCCGGCGGGATATGCTGAAGACGACCGGCGCGGCGGCGGCGCTCTCCGCGGGCGTGCTGACCGAGCCCGCTTTGGCCCAGGGCGAGCCACCACCGGTCAAATGGACGCACCAGGCCGATGTCGTCGTGGTCGGCAGCGGTGCCACGGGCATTCCGGCGGCGATCGTCGCGCGCGAGGCAGGATGCTCGGTCATCATCATCGAGACGCAGCCGCATATCGGCGGCCACGCGATCTGCAGCGGCGGAAATGTGCCGCTGGGCGGCGGCACCAGCCGACAAAAGAAATACGGCATTGTCGACTCGCCCGATCTCCTCTTCCGCGACCTCACCGACTGGAGCGTCGTCGAGCCGAACGGCTTTCCCGATTATCGCTACAACGATCGCGAGCTCATCCGCGCTTTCGCCGACCACAACGTTGCGGCGTTCGATTTTCTCGTCGCGCATGGCGTCGTGTTCATCGACAGGCCGCCCGACGCGCGGGGCGGCAACTCGGTCGGCAATTCCGTCCCGCGCGAGAACCATTGCGCGGTCATGGACTGGCCGATGGTGCAGACCGGGGCGCCCGCCGAGGGCATGCGCAAGACCACCTCCTCGGGCAACGGGCTGATGCGTCCGTTGGCGGCGGCGGCGCGCCGGGCGGGGGTGCAGATGCTTCTCGAGCACCGCATGACCCATCTCTTCCGCGAGCGGCCCTTTGCCGGACGGGTCTATGGCATCGCCGCAGAATTCCGCGGCGCGCCGGTCACGATCGGCGCCCGCAAGGCGGTGATCCTCGGCACCGGCGGATCGAGCAGCAACGTCAATTTCCGCCGCATGTTCAATCCGCAGCTGACCGAGGAATATTGCGGCATCGCCGGCCAGCCCTGGTCGGATCAGGATGCGAGCGGCGAGCGTGCCGGGCTGGCGGTCGGTGCGTCGCTCTGGGGGCTTTACAACCAGACCGGCGAGTTCGGCTACAACATCACCAAGCCGGGCACGATCGGCAGCCAATACGGCTACCGCAATCTGCAGTGGATGCCCGGCAGCCCGGTTTTCGACAAGGCCCGCGCGACCGGCCTTAAAGTGGCGAACTGGCAGAATCTGATCCTGGTGAACATGATCGGCAGCCGCTTCTACGACGAGACCGCCGGGCAGTACCCCGCCAACGACTATCACTCGATCGAGCCCTATATCCAAGACAGCTATTTGAACGCCAAACACAATCAGTGGAACCCAAGCTTGTTCCTCGACGCCGCCATGGCGGGGATCGGCGACGGGCATAATGGCGGCGGCCCGATCTGGGCAATCTTCGACGCCGACGCTGCCGCCCGGGAGCAATGGGATCCGAAGCCGCCGCATGTCGATGGTGAGCACGGCTTCTTCTTTGCGGCCGGCTCGCTCGCCGAGCTCGCCAGCAGGATTGAGATGAAATATCAGCGCGTGAAGATGCCGCCTGAGGCGCTGGAGGCGACGGTGACGCGCTATAACGGTTTTGTCGAAACCGGTGTGGATGCCGATTTTGGCAAGCCCAAACCGCTCTACCCGGTGACGAAGCCCCCCTTCTATGCCGCTTGGGCCACACCGGTTCTGCACGACACGCGGGCCGGTCTTCGCATCAATGCCAAAGGCCAGGTGATCGACATGGCCGGTGAGATCATCTCCGGGCTCTATGCCGGGGGCGAATGCGCCGGCGGGTTCAGCCAGCACGGTCTCGCCCGCGCCATTTGTCAGGGCTACATCGCCGGGCGCAATGCCGCACGGGAAATTCCGCACCGGGCCTGAGGTGTCAGAAGAGAGCCAGGTTGCCGGGTTTACCGAGCCGCGAAGGGCCGGGCTGAGCCTCTGCCACCAGCCGTGCCGTCGCGGTTTCGATCCGCCGCTCCAGCTCTTGCATCACCTGATGGCGTTCGCCCCCCGGCGGGATCGGCGGCAGGATCTCGAGGGTGATGCGCCCGGGCCGCTTCAGGAAGCCGCGCCGCGCCCAGAACAGCCCGCTATTCACCGCCACCGGCACCAGCGGCAGGTCGAGCTGGCGGTAGAGTGCGGCAACGCCGGGCTGGTAGGGGCGGTGGGTGCCGGGCGCCGTGCGCGTCCCCTCCGGAAAGATCACCAGCGGCCGGCCGATCGCCGCGGCGCGCTTGCCGGCGGCCACCAGCTTGCGCAGCGCCTGCGGGCCGGCCTTCCGGTCGATGGCGATCATGCCGGACTTCCAGAGGTACCAGCCGTAGAACGGGATCCACAGCAATTCTTGTTTGAGCACGATGGCGGGGTCGTCGAAGACCACGGCGACAGCGAAGGTGTCCCAGGCGGATTGGTGCTTCATGGCGATGATCGCCGGCCCTTTGGGCAAATGCTCGCGGCCGCGCACTTCGTAGCCGAGGCCGGCGATGGCCGCACAGAGCCGCAGGATCAGATCGGCCCAGCTGCGCCCGAAGCGGTAGGCGAGACGCCGCGGCAGCAGCATGACCGGCAGCCCCAGGATCGCCTGGGCCGCGGTGACGAGGTAGAGCGCGAGGTTGAAGGCGAGCGAGCGCAGCAGGATCATTGCCGCGCCTCGTCGACGGTATTGCCGAGCAGCAACGGCCGCACCAGCGCCGCCAGGTACTTGACGTATTCGCCGAGGAAGAGCATGGCCGTGCCGGGAAAGGCCCACCACCGCCGCTGCTTCACCTGCTCGGGGAAGACCGGGTTGGGGATGATGCGGATATCCGGCATGGCGCGCGAGAATTCGAGCAGGCTCCTCGGCATGTGATAGCTCGCCGTCACCAGCCGCAGCGAGTGGAAGCCTTCGCTGTGCATCCATTGCGCCGTCTCGAGCGCGTTGCCGAGCGTATTGTCGGCAGCGTGGCCGAGCACGATGCAGCAGGCGACATGCTCGGGCGATTGGCGCGAGACATGCAGCAGCGCCGCCACATCGGTCGAATGATAGACGCCGGAGATGAACAGCTTCTGCGCCTTGCCGGCCGCGAGCAGGGCAAGGCCGCTCTGGACGCGGAGGCTGCCGCCGGTAAGGACGACGATCGCGTCGGTCTTGGTTTCGGAATCGGCGACCTCGCCCGGGATCGAGCGCGCGAACCAGACGAGGCCGCCGAGCCAGAGCACGGCCAGCACGGCCAGCACGAAAGCGGGCCAACCCAACCAGCGCCAACCCGACCTGCCCGCTCGCTCCGCCTCGTGCAGGCTCATGGCATGCGCTTCAGCGCCCGCATCACGGTGAGGCGCGCCGTGAGCATGGCGATGAGCGCGGCGATGAAAGGCAGGGCCAGCAGCAGCAGCCAATGCCACGGTGCGAGCTGCAGCGCCGGCAGCAGCCGCACCCGCTCACCGAAAAGCGCCGTGGCGGCGCTGGCCCGGCCGATGCCGATCAAGGTCAGCACCGTCAGCAGCAGCCCGGCGAGCCCGCCGCGCAAGCCGAGCTCGAGCGCCTGGCGCTGGAACTGGCCGGCGATATAGCCGTCGCGCGCGCCGATGAGGTGCAGCACCTCGATCACCGCATGGTGCACGGCAAGCCCGGCGCGGGTGGTGAAGACCACCGTGAGCACCGCCGCGCCGCCGATCAGCAGCACGACGGCGAGGGCGGTCGCCTCGATCGACAGCACCAGCGCGGCGAGCCGGTCGAGCCACACATGGTGATCGTCGAGCACGGCGCCCGGGGCCGTGCCGGCGAGCCGCGTCTTGAGGGCGGCGAGGTCCGGCGGCGCAGCCTCATTGATGCGCAGATCGATGAGCCGCGGCAGCGCCAGCTCATCAGGGGTCAGCGTCGTGCCGAGCCAAGGCTCGATCAGCTTCGCCGTCGCCGCGCGCGACAGCGCCTCGGCACTGGTGACGCCCGGGGTTCCACGCAGCAGCTCGAGCACGGCGGGGAGCGGGTCGGTCGTCTCGCTCTCGGGCGGCGGCACCTGCACGGTGAGCGTGCCGGCAAGGCTCTGGTCCCAGCGCTGCAGCGCGTCGTGCAGCACCAGCGTCCCGGCGAGGGCGAGGCCGGCGAGATAGACCATGAGCGCGATGATCCACGGCAGGAACCGGACCGAGCCGTCGCGGTTGAGCGGGATGTCGAGCCGGCGCGACAGCATGGCGCGCTAGCCCGCTTGCCGCTCGCGGGCGCGCAGCTGGGTGAGCTCGCCATTCTCGAGATGGAGCCGCGCATGGCCGAAGCGCGTCACCAGCGCCTCGTTATGGGTGGCGATGACGAGGGTGGTGCCGAGCTTGTTCATCTCTTCGAAGAGGCGCAAGAGGCGCAGCGCCATCTCGTCATCGACGTTGCCGGTCGGTTCGTCGGCGAGCAGCAGGCTCGGCCGGCCAATGACCGCGCGGGCGATCGCGACTCGCTGCTGCTGGCCGCCCGAGAGCGTCGCCGGCCGGGCGTTGAGCTTGTCGGCCAATCCAACCCAGCGCAGCAGCTCCGTCACATGCTCGCGGATCTGCTCTTCGGGGAGGCCGGCGACGCGCAGCGGCAGCGCCACATTGTCGAAGGCGGAGAGATGGTCGATGAGGCGGAAATCCTGGAAGACGACGCCCACCTTGCGCCGCAGCGCCGGCAGCTCGCGCCGCGGCGTCGTGGCGATGTCGCGGCCGAAGAGCGAGATGAGGCCGCGCGAGGGCCGCTCCGCCAGATAGATGAGCTTCAACAGGCTGGTCTTGCCGGCGCCGCTGGGTCCGGTAAGGAAGTGGAAGGAGCCGGCGGCGAGTTCCATCGTGATGTCGCGCAGCACCTCGGGGCCCGCGCCATACCGCATGCCGACATTCTCGAAACGAACCAAGGAGCGCGCTCTCCGTCGCACCGCGGCATCGACCCTCGCCGCAGCGGCAAGATGGCACGATGCGCCGGTGCCCGTCCAGAAGCGGGCGCGGCCACCGTTGCCGCGCCGCCACGCCTGGACGAGGGATCGGCGGGCGCCGCGAATCCCCGTGGATTCCCGAGGCAATCCCGGGCATTTTGACGCGCGCTGGGGTGCCGGCCGGGCGGCATGCGTGCCGGTCCCGACCGGACCGGCGGTCGCGCCGGCGAGTCGGCAGGAGGTGGTTGCAGGACCGGCGGCGAGTCGCGGTCAGCGGCCGCTGCCAGCCCGCGCGAAGGCCGGCCGTCAGGACGAGGTTTCCTTTGCTTCGCGCGAGGATTGAGCCCTATAAGGATAAAAAGGCGCTGCGGCACTGATGATCGTAACCTGTCCGGCCTGCTCCACCCGATATCTGGTCGACCCGCGCG
>JASHUO010000907.1 GCA_030039975.1 Alphaproteobacteria bacterium | reverse complement strand
TGGCCGAACGGGCCCTGGCCTTCGACCGGATCGTGGCCGTTGCCGGTACCATCCGCCATATTGATATGCGCGCTGTCGGTGCGGAACTCGTTGCCCTTGTCCTGGAACAGCTGGACATTGCCGAAGAGATCGAGGACTTGCGTATCCGGCTGATAGATCCCGGTATAGCCGCTCAGCTCGAACCAGCTGCCGCTCGTCGTCGTCAAGTCGCCCTTCGGTCCCTCCATCGAGATCAGCTCGTCCACGCTGCGGTTCTGCCGCGCCACGTCGGCGGTGATGACGAAGGGGCGATTCTGCCGGTCGATGCCGGTGTATCGCGCATTGACCATGCGTAAATCCTGCGCCTCGCGCGGATCGAGGCGCGGCAGGGTGAAGCGCACGCGTTGCAGCTCGGTTTGGAGATGCGGCCAGATCCCGACCAGCAGCAGCAGCATGAGGGCGAAGGCGGGCAGCACGCGCTTTGCCAGCACGACGAAGCGGCTGTAGCGCCGATCGACCACCGCGCGCCGCGATAAGGCGGCAACGACCTCGGCATCGCTCGGGATGTCGGGCGTAATGCTCATGCCACGCCCGCCCGGAGACAGTCGTGGATATGCAGGATGCCGAGCGGCCGCTTCTGCTCGTCGACGGCGAAGAGGCTGGTGATGGCGAGCGCGTTCATCCGGCCCAGCGCTTCGGCGGCGAGGGCTTGCGGGCGAATCGTCTTCGGCCGCGCGCTCATCACCGCGTCGACCGTGGCGCGCAGCATGTCGTCGCCCATATGGCGCCGCAAATCACCGTCGGTGACGATGCCGATGAGCTTGCCCGCATCGTCGGTGACCCCGACGCAGCCGAAGCTCTTCGCCGTCATCACCAGAATCGCCTCGGACATCGCCGCGCCGCGCGCCACCAGCGGCATCGCCTCGCCGTCGTGCATGATATCGGCAACGCGCAGCAGCTGGTGGCCCAGCTGGCCGCCGGGATGCAGTATCTGGAAGTCGCTCGGAGAGAAGCCCTTGCGCTCGAGCAGCGCCACCGCCAGCGCATCGCCCAGCGCCATCATCATCGTCGTCGAGGTGGTGGGCGCAAGACCCATCGAGCAGGCCTCGGCGGCGGCCGGCAACAGCAGGGTGACGTCCGCCGCCTCGCCCAGCGCGCTCGCGGTGCGCCGCGTCATGGCGATGAGCGGGTTGCGGAAGCGCTTGGCGTGGGCGACGATGTCGGCGAGCTCGGCGGTGTCGCCCGAATTGGAGAGCGCCAGCACTGCGTCATTCTCGGCGATCATGCCGAGATCGCCGTGGCTCGCTTCGCCGGGATGGACGAACTGCGCCGGGGTTCCCGTCGACGAGAAGGTCGCCGCGATCTTTCGCGCGACATGGCCGCTCTTGCCCATGCCGGTGACGGTGACGCGACCGCTCACCCGGGCGAGGATCTCGACCGCGCCGGTGAAAGTGCCGTCGAGGCTCGCGAGCAGCGCCTCGAGGCCGGCGATCTCGGTGCGCAGCACGCGGCGTGCCGCGTCGATGTCGGTGTTCTTGCTCAAAGCGCGGGCCAACGGGTTTCCCTCCCATTCGGCGACCGATGCAGGCCGTGGGGTCCGCGGGGGATGATACGTCGGGACTATGCGCGCCCATCCCTAAATGTCAACCAATTGGGGCGATGTTCTCGCTTTGTGCCAGAAGTGATCGAGTGGTCAAATACCACGACTCGCTGCGGCGGCGGCTCAGTGGGCGAAGATGTCCTCGGCGCCCCACCCGCCGAGATCGAGCAGCGCCCGACTCGGGAGGAAGTCGAAGCAGGCCTGGGCCAATTCGGTCCGGCCTTCGCGCGCCAACATCGTGTCGAGCTTCTCCTTCAAGGCGTGAAGATGCAGCACGTCGGACGCCGCGTAGCGCAACTGCTCGTCGCTGAGCTCGCTCGCGCCCCAGTCGGAAGATTGCTGCTGCTTCGACAGCTCGACGCCGAGCAGCTCGCGCACGAGATCTTTGAGGCCGTGGCGGTCGGTGAAGGTGCGCACCAGGCGCGAGGCGATCTTGGTGCAATAGACCGGGCGCGGCAGCACGCCGAGATAGCGCTCAAGCATGGCGATGTCGAAGCGGCCGAAATGAAAGATCTTCAGCACCGCGGGATCGGCGAGCAGTGCCTTGAGTCGCGGCGCGTCATATCTGCCTTTGGCAAACTGCACGAGATGGCAGACGCCGTCGCCGGCCGAAAGCTGCGCCAGGCACAACCGGTCGCGATGGGGATCGAGCCCCATCGTCTCGGTGTCGATCGCGACGCTGGCGCCGAACTGCACGCCCTCCGGCAGGTCGCCGTGATGGAGGTGGATGCTCACCGGGACCGTCACCTGCGCAGCGTCAATTCAGGAAATGGTGCCCAGGAGAAGACTCGAACTTCCACGACCTTTCGGCCACTAGAACCTGAATCTAGCGCGTCTACCAATTCCGCCACCTGGGCAGGTTGCCCTGTGGATAGGCAAGGGCCGCCGGGATGTCAATGGTTGGAGTGGTCAGTTGTCAGTTCTCAGTTGTCAGTTTTCAGAGGCGGCGCGTCCGAACTGACAACTGAGAACTGACGACTGACAACTTGACTTCCATGCGTTATAGAGCGGCGCTTCAGAGGGGAGAGCTCCCATGCGGCTGCGGCGCGTCACGGTCCTCGGCGCTTCGGGCTTCATCGGCCGGTATGTCGTCAAGCGGCTGGCCCGCCGCGGCGCGGTGGTGGCGGCGGTCAGCCGTCACGCGACGAGCGCCGGCTTCCTGCGGCCGATGGGCGATGTCGGCCAGGTGGTGCCGCTCGACGCCGGCATCACCGACGAGGCGCGGCTCGCCGCGGCGGTCGCCGGCTCGGACGCCGTGGTCTCCGCTGTCGGCATTCTCTATGAGCGCGGGCGGCAGCGCTTCGATGCCGTCCATCACCGGGGCCCGGCCCTGCTGGCGCGGCTCGCCGCCGCTGCCGGCGCCAAGCGCTTCGTCCATATCTCGGCGATCGGCGCCGACCCCGCTTCGCCCGCCGCCTATGCCCGGTCGAAAGCGGCCGGCGAAGCGGCGGTGCGCGCCGCTTTCCCGGGGGCGACGATCCTGCGTCCCTCGATCGTGTTCGGGCCGGAGGATGACTTCTTCAACCGCTTCGCCACTATGGCGCGCGATTTGCGGGTGCTTCCGCTGATCGGCAGCGGCCGGACGCGATTCCAGCCGGTCTATGTCGGCGATGTCGCCGACGCCGTGCTCGCGGCGTTGGAGCAGCCGGCGGCACCGGGTCAGACCTACGAGCTGGGCGGCCCCGAAGTGCTGAGCTTCAGGGAGCTGATGGAGCTCACCTTGCGCGAGACCCAGCGGCGCTGCCGGCTCGTCAACCTGCCCTTCGGCCTGGCCACGCTCGAAGCGGCGTTTCTGGAATGGCTGCCGCGCCCGCCGCTGACGCGCGATCAGGTGCGGATGCTGCGGCGCGACAATGTCGTCGCCTCCGACGCGCTAGGGCTTGCGGCGCTCGGCATCACGCCGACCGCGCTCGAGCTGGAGCTGCCGCTCTATCTCGACCGCTTCCGTCGCGGCGGCCGCTGGCGCGATGCCGACCGCGCGGCGGCTTACGGGCCGCCGAGCCGCTGACCTGCCTTCGCCGGGCGCTGCGCAGAAAGGAGCGCGGATGAGCCGACAGCCTGCCGGCCGCGTCCCGCTCAAGCCCTGGCGCGTCCTCAGCCGCCAGCGGCTCTTCGCCTTCCCACCCCGTCTCGATGTCGCCCTCGAGAGGGTCGCCCTGCCGGATGGGCGGGTCGTCGAGGACTATCTCCAAGTTGAGATGGCGAGCTACGCCATGATCTATGCCGAGACCGCCGATCGCCGCGTGCTCTGCCTCCGGCAGTACAAGCACGGGCCGCGGCGGGTCAGCCTGACCCTGCCCGCCGGCCATATCGAGCTGGGCGAGGATGCCCGGCTCGCCGCCGAGCGCGAGCTGCTCGAAGAGACCGGCTATGAAGCGGCAACGTGGCGCAAGCTCGGCAGCTTCAGCAATGCCGGCAATCAGGGCTGCGGCGAATGCCATGTCTTCGCCGCTTATGGCGCGCGTCCGGTGCGCGAGGCGCAGCCGGGCGATCTCGAAGAGATGCAGCTCGAGTTGCTGACGCGGGCGGCGCTGCGCACGGCCCTGGAAAGCGGCGAGATCGCCATCATCGGCAGCGCGCTTGCTGCCGCGCTCGGCCTCGCCGACGCTGCGCGCTGGGGGTCCCGCCCGCGGCGGAAGCGGTAGCCGGGACGGCGCCTCAGAACGAGGAGTCCGCTTGGTGCAGAAACGCTTCCTCTTCCGCCGTATTGGGGCGGCCGAGGATGGCGTTGCGGTGGGGGAAGCGGCCGAAGCGGGCGATGATCTCGTAGTGGCGCCGGGCGTAATTGAGCTGCTCGGGCTTCTCCTCATCCTCGGGCAGGCCGGCATAGAGCCGGAGGCTCATGGCCTGATCGGCCAGGTCCTCGCTGTGCTAAAAGGGGAGATAAAGGAACCAGCGCCAGACCGGCGGCAGGCGGGCGTCGAATCCGGCGGCGAGGGCCTGGCGCGCGACCTGCCGCGCCAGCGGATCGGAGGCGTAGGCGAGCGGCGCGCCGCGAAACAGGTTCCGCGGCAGCTGGTCGAGCAAGAGGATGAGAGCAAGGCAGCTGTCCGGCGCGCCCCGCCAATGGGCCAAGCTGCCTGCAGCGGCACGCTGCTGATCGGCCAGGAAGTGCTGGCGGCAGGCGGCGTCGAAGGACGGCTCGGAAGCGAACCAGACATCGCGCGCCCGCGCCCGCTCGGCCGAGCCCGGCGGACCAAACCAGAAATCGAGCAGGGCTGCGGCGCGGTCGAGGTCGGACATTCCATCTCTACATCTCTCAATCTTATAGAACATCCCCGCGCACAGCGGCGGGTTCGCTTTGGTCGAAAAATGGTACCAATACGATACTAATATCGCTGATTAAATTCATAGCAGCTGCTATTGGGCGCTATCTCGGCGAGTCCGGTCGCGAGAAGGTAAAACAACTTGACCTAATGGCCGTGAATAGCCATACTTTGGCTCGTCCCCGCAAGAAAATTGCCGGTGCGCCTGCGGGCGTCGCCTTTTCGTCGAGGAGCCCACAGTGACGCGGCTGCTGCAATTCACCTCCGTGGCCAAGGCCATGCCGGCAAAACGCCCGCCTGCCGAGCGCCGCGGCGATTTCCGCGAGATCTATGGCGAGTTCAGCCCGGCCACGGCGCAAGAGCAGGCGAGCCGCTGCTCGCAATGCGGGATCCCCTATTGTCAGGTGCATTGTCCGCTTGGGAACAATATTCCCGACTGGCTGATGCTCACCGCCGAGGGACGGTTGCAGGAGGCCTATGAGCTGGCCGCCAGCACCAATTCGATGCCCGAAGTCTGCGGCCGCATCTGTCCGCAGGACCGGCTCTGCGAGGGCAATTGCGTCATCGAGCAGGGCTTCGCCTCGGTCAGCATCGGCGCGGTCGAGAAGTTCATCACCGAAACCGCCTTTGCCGAAGGCTGGGTCGAGCCGCCGAAGCCGGCCCGCGAGCTCGGCCAGACAGCGGCGATCATCGGCGCCGGGCCCGCCGGGCTCGCCGCGGCCGAGCAGCTCCGCCGGCGCGGGTATGAGGTCCATGTTTATGACCGTTACGACCGGGTCGGCGGGCTCCTCGTCTATGGCATCCCCAATTTCAAGCTCGAGAAGCACGTGGTGGCGCGGCGCCATAAGCTGCTCGAGGCGGGGGGCGTCCGCTTCCATCTGAACGTCGGCGTGGGCGACCAGGTCAGCCTGGCTGAGCTGCGCGAGCGCCATGACGCCGTGCTGATCGCCACCGGCGTTTATCGCGCGCGTGAGCTGCAATGCCCCGGCATCGGCCTTGGCAATGTCGTGCCCGCGCTCGCCTATCTCACCACCTCCAACCGCAAGGGGCTCGGCGATGCCGTGCCCGAATTCGACAGCGGCGCGCTCGATGCCCGCGGCAAGCATGTCGTCGTCATCGGCGGCGGCGACACGGCGATGGATTGCGTGCGCACCGCCGTGCGCCAGGGCGCTGCCTCGGTGCGCTGCCTCTATCGCCGCGACCGCAAGAACATGCCGGGCTCGCAGCGCGAGGTGCAGCATGCCGAGGAGGAGGGCGTCGAATTCGTCTGGCTCGCCGCGCCCGAGGCGCTGACCGGCGATGGCGTGGTCCGCGGCGTGCGCGCGCACCGCATGCATCTGGGCGTCGCCGATGCCGGCGGGCGCCAGGTGCCGCAGCCGCTGCCTGGCAGCCATTTCGAGCTCCCGGCCGATCTCGTCATCACCGCGCTCGGCTTCGATCCCGAGGATCTGCCGCTTCTCTTCGGCGCGCCCGAGCTCGCCGTGACGCGCTGGGGCACGCTCAAGATCGACCAGCGCCGGATGATGACCGCGCTCGACGGCGTCTTCGCCGCCGGCGACATCGTCCGCGGCGCCTCGCTGGTGGTCTGGGGCATCCGCGACGGCCGCGACGCGGCGGAGCAGATGCACCTTTATCTCAGAGAGAAGGCGATGTCGCCCTCGGCGGCGATCGCGGCGGAGTGACGGGAATGTTGCGCGTCCACGATTATGCGCCCTCGGGCAATGGCTACAAGGTGCGGCTGCTGCTCACCTTGCTCGGCACGCCGTTCCAATGGATCGAGCGCGACATCACCAAAGGCGAGACGCGCACGCCCGATTTCCTGCGCCTCAACGCGAATGGCCGCATCCCCGTGCTGGAGCTCGAGGACGGAAGCGCGCTCGCCGAGTCGAACGCGATCCTCGTCTATCTCGCCGAAGGCACGCGCTTCCTGCCGGAGGACCGGTTCGAGCGCGCCCTCGTCCTGCAATGGCTGTTCTTCGAGCAATACAGCCACGAGCCCAACATCGCCACCTTGCGCTACTGGATCACGCATGACCTCCTCGATGCGGAGCGCCAGCCCCTGGTCGAGGGCAAGCGCCGCTGGGGCTATGCCGCCCTCGACGTGATGGAGCGCCATCTCGGCACGCGCCGCTACTTTGTCGGCGAGCGCTATTCGATCGCCGATATCGCGCTCTACGCCTATACCCATGTCGCCGAGGAGGGCGCGTTCGACCTCGCGCGCTACGGCGCCGTCCGCCGCTGGCTCGAACGCGTCGCCGCCGAGCCCGGCCATATCCCGATCGCGCAAGTCTGAGCCAAGGGTTGGAGCGCGCCATGGGCTTCACCGACGACTTCCGCCGCAACGCCGCCCATCTTCAAGCGGCCGGGCTTTACGATCCGGCCGAAGAGCATGATGCCTGCGGCGTCGGCTTCGTTGCCGCGCTCGACGGCGCGCCGCGCCGCGCCGTGGTCGAAGCCGCGATCAACGCGCTCAAATCCCTCTGGCATCGCGGCGCCGTCGATGCCGACGGCAAGACCGGCGACGGTGCCGGCATCCATGTCGAGATCCCACAGGATTTCTTCCGCGAATACGTGCGCCATGCCGGGCACGAGCCTGGGCCCGGCCGGCTCGCCGTCGGCGCGGTGTTCCTGCCGCGTACCGATCTCGACGGCCAGGAGCGCTGCCGCTCGATCGTCGAGGCGGAGATCCTCAAGGCCGGCTATGCCATCTATGGCTGGCGTCAGGTGCCGATCAATATCGACGTCATCGGCGAGAAGGCGAACGCGACGCGGCCCGAGATCGAGCAGATCATGATCGCCAATCCGCGCGGCGTCGAGATCGAGCGCTTCGAGCTCGATCTTTATGTCATCCGCCGGCGCATCGAGAAGCGCGTCATCGCCGATCAGGTCAAGGATTTCTACATCTGCTCGCTGTCCTGCCGCTCGATCATCTACAAGGGCATGTTCGTCGCCGAGCAGCTCACCGCCTTCTATCCCGATCTGCTCGACGAGCGCTTCGTCTCGCGCTTTGCCATCTATCACCAGCGCTACTCCACCAACACCTTCCCGACCTGGCCGCTGGCGCAGCCTTTCCGCATCCTCGCCCATAACGGCGAGATCAACACGCTGCGCGGCAACATCAACTGGATGAAAAGCCACGAGACGCGGCTCGCCAGCGCCGTCTTCGGCGAGGCGATCGAGGACATCAAGCCGGTGATCCAGGTCGGCGGCTCGGATTCGGCGGCGCTCGACGCCGTCTTCGAGCTGCTGGTGCGCGGCGGGCGCATGCTGCCGATGGCGAAGACGCTGATGGTGCCGGAAGCCGCCTCCGAGGCGCGCGTCATGCCGCCGGCGCACCGCGCCATGTACAGCTATTGCAACTCGGTGATGGAGCCCTGGGACGGTCCCGCGGCGCTGGCGCTCACCGATGGGCGCTGGGTGATGGGCGGCATGGACCGCAACGGTTTGCGGCCGATGCGCTATGCCATCACCGCCGACGGTCTCATCGTCGCCGGCTCCGAATCCGGCATGGTGCGGCTCGACGAGACCGAGATCGTCGAGAAGGGCCGGCTCGGCCCGGGGCAGATGATCGGCGTCGATCTCGCCGAGGGCCGGCTCTATCGCGACCACGAGATCAAGGATCTGCTGGCGGCGCGGCTTCCCTATGCGGAATGGGTCAAGAACATCACCGTGCTCGACAGCCTGATCAAGCCGACCGAGGGCGAGCGCGCCGAGCTCGCGCGCGACGCGCTGCGCCGCCGCCAAGTCGCCGCCGGCTGGAGCCTCGAGGATCTCGAGCTCATCCTCCAGCCGATGGCCGAGACCGGCAAGGAAGCGGTGGGGTCGATGGGTGACGACACGCCGCTCGCGGTGCTGTCGGAGCGTCATCGCGGTCTCCATCATTTCTTCCGGCAGAATTTCAGCCAGGTCACCAACCCGCCGATCGACAGCCTGCGCGAGCGGCAGGTGATGACCTTGAAGACGCGGCTTGGCAATCTCGGCAACATTCTCGATGAGGATGCCGGGCAATGCCGGCTGCTGCAGCTCGACAGCCCCGTGCTGTCGACCGCCGAGTTCGCCGCGATGCGCGCCTATATGGGCGAGACCGCGGTCGAGATCGATTGCACCTTCGACGCTGCCGGCGCCGAAGGCGCGCTGCGCGATGCGCTCCGCCGCATCCAGCAGGAGGCCGAGGACGCGGTGCGCGGCGGCTGCACCCATGTCGTCCTCACCGATGAGCGCGTCGCCGCCGCGCGCGCGGCGATCCCGATGATTCTCGCCACCGGCGCGGTGCATTCGCATCTCGTGCGCCAGCAGCTCCGCACCTTCACCTCGCTCAATGTGCGCTCGGGCGAATGTCTCGACGTCCACTATTTCGCTGTCCTGATCGGCGTCGGCGCCACCACGGTCAATGCCTATCTCGCGCAGGAGACCATTGCCGAGCGCCATCGCCGCGGCCTCTTCGGTCCCGGCGTCAGCCTCGAGGAAGCGATCGACCGCTACGAGCGCGCGGTCAATGACGGGCTGCTCAAGATCATGTCGAAGATGGGCATCTCGGTCATCTCTTCCTATCGCGGCGCCTATAACTTCGAAGCGGTCGGGCTGTCGCGTACGCTGGTCGCCGAGTTCTTCCCCGGCATGACCTCGCGCATCTCCGGCATCGGCCTTGCCGGCATCGAGCTCGAGACCTTGGCGCAGCATCGCCGCGCCTATGACGAGGATGCCGTGCCGCTGCCGGTCGGCGGCTTCTACCGCTATCGCCGCGGCGGCGAGCTGCATGCCTTCGAAGGCAGCCTCGTCCACACCCTGCAGAATGCGGTAGCGAGCGACAGCTACGGCATCTACCGCCGCTATGCCGAGGGCCTGCGCAAGCTGCCGCCCATTCACCTGCGCGATCTCCTCGATTTCAAGCCGAGGCGTCCGGCGGTGTCGGTCGACGAGGTCGAATCGATCACCGAGATCAGGAAGCGGCTGGTGGCGCCCGGCATCTCGCTCGGCGCGCTCGGTCCCGAAGCGCATGAGACGCTGTCGATCGCCATGAACCGCATCGGCGCCAAGTCCGACAGCGGCGAAGGCGGCGAGGATCCGGCGCGCTACAAGCCGCGCGCCAATGGCGACAATGCCGCCTCGGCGATCAAGCAGATCGCGTCGGGCCGCTTCGGCGTCACCGCGGAGTATCTCAATAATTGCCGCGAGATCGAGATCAAGATCGCGCAGGGCGCGAAGCCCGGCGAAGGCGGCCAGCTGCCGGGTTTCAAGGTGACCGAGATGCTGGCGCGGCTCCGCCACTCGACACCGGGCGTCTCGCTGGTGTCGCCGCCGCCGCATCACGACATCTACTCGATCGAGGACCTCGCGCAGCTCATCTACGACCTGAAGCAGATCAACCCCGACGCCAAGGTTTGCGTCAAGCTGGTGGCGCGCTCGGGCATCGGCACGATCGCGGCCGGCGTCGCCAAGGCCAAGGCCGATGTCATTCTGATCTCCGGCCATAGCGGCGGCACCGGCGCGAGCCCGCAATCCTCGATCAAATATGCCGGCGTGCCCTGGGAGATGGGGCTTTCCGAAGTGCATCAGGTGCTGGTGCTGAACCGGCTGCGCCACCGCGTGCGGCTGCGCGTCGATGGCGGCATCAAGACCGGCCGCGACGTGGTCATCGCCGCCATCCTCGGCGCCGAGGAATATGGCCTCGGCACCGCCTCGCTCGTCGCCATGGGCTGCATCCTGGTGCGGCAATGCCATTCCAACACCTGCCCGGTCGGCATCTGCACGCAGGATCCGAAGCTGCGTCAGAAATTCACCGGAACGCCGGAAAAGGTGGTCAACCTCTTCAGCTTCGTCGCCGAGGATGTGCGCGAGATCCTGGCTTCGCTCGGCGCCCGCGGCCTCAACGAGGTGATCGGCCGCACCGATCTCTTGATGCAGGTGAGCCGCGGCAGCGCCCACCTCGACGATCTCGATCTCAACCCGATCCTGGCGCAGGCCGATCCCGGCGAGTATCCGCGCTATTGCACGCTCGAAGGCCGCAATGAAGTGCCGGAGTCGCTCGATGCGCAGATGATCAAGGATGCGCAGCCGCTGTTCGAGGTCGGCGAGAAGATGCAGCTGACCTACAGCGTGCGCAACACCCACCGCGCGGTCGGCACGCGGCTCTCCTCGCTGATCGCGCGGCGCTTCGGCATGACCGGGCTGCAACCGGGCCATGTCACGGTGCGGCTGCGCGGCACCGCCGGTCAGTCGCTCGGCGCCTTTGCCGTGCAGGGCCTCAAGATCGAAGTCTTCGGCGACGCCAATGACTATGTCGGCAAGGGCTTGTCGGGCGGCGCCATCGTGGTGCGGCCGATGGTCTCAAGCCCGCTCATCGCCCATCAGAACACGGTGGTCGGCAATACCGTGCTCTATGGCGCGACCTCCGGCACGCTGTTCGCGGCGGGCCAGGCGGGCGAGCGCTTTGCCGTGCGCAACTCCGGCGCTCGCGCCGTGGTCGAGGGCTGCGGCTCGAATGGCTGCGAATACATGACCGGCGGCACCATCGTCGTCCTCGGCAAGGTCGGCGACAATTTCGCCGCGGGCATGACCGGCGGAATGGCCTTCGTCTACGACGCCGGCGACGAGTTCCCTTCCCGCGTCAATGGCGAGAGCGTCGCCTGGCAGCGCGTCCTGACGCCCTATTGGGAAGGCGTGCTGCGCGCTCTCGTCGAGGAGCATGCCCGCGAATCGCAGTCGCGCTTCGCCCAGCAGCTCCTCCTCGATTGGGAGCGCGAGCTGCCGCGCTTCTGGCAGGTGGTGCCGAAGGAAATGCTAGCCCGCCTGCCGGCCCCGCTGGTGCTCGCCGCGCCGCAGGCCGCGGCGGGGGACG
>JASHUO010000906.1 GCA_030039975.1 Alphaproteobacteria bacterium | reverse complement strand
GGCATCGTCTCTCTGGAGCCGCCGCGGCCGGATGTGCCGCGCTCGGCCAATCCTGCCAATGAGAAGCTCGCCGATCTGCCCTCGACCGAGCAGGCGACCGTGCTCGGCAAGGTGATCGGCCATGGCTGCACCGGCGTCGTTGCCTTCCCGATGGGGATTGGCCGGCACGATGCCGATCGCGGCGATGCCTATTGGAGCGTGCGCTGCGCCGACGGCAAGAGCTACGCCGTGGCGCTCCATCCCGACCAGGCCGGCAGCGTCAGCGTGCTCGGCTGCGATGCCATGCAATCTGCCGGCATGGAGTGCTTCAAGCGCCTGCCACCTGGGTAGCTCAAGGCGAACGCGCATCGCGCGTTCGTCCGCGGCGGCGTCAGCTCTCCGCGAGCGCGAAGCGCTCGTCGGCGGCGGCGACAGCGGTTGCGCCAGCAACCGCGAGAGCCGCACCGTGCCGACTAGCCTCCTAGCCGCTGCGCTTCCGCGCCCGTATCGGCGCCGGCGGCGGCTCCGGCCGCGGCGATGGAATCGGCCGCGGTGGCTCGTCGATCGGCGGCGGGATCTCGGGCTCGGGCTTTTGCGGCGGGTTGCCCGGCGGCTTCGGCTTGCCGGGCTGCTGGGCCTCGATCTCGCCCGCGATCGCTTCGCAATCCTCGGCGAGGCGCAGCAGGGTCTGTTGCGCAACCGGATCCGGTTCGCGCGCTGCCGCGGCGCGGAGCGCCGTCGCCTTCTCGGTCCAGATCGCCTTGTCCGGAACCTCTCGGTACGACAGTGTCATGCCCGCCTAACGCCCGCATGACGCGGGCGATTCGGGTTTCAGCTCGACATTGAACTGAGCAAGCGAGAACAACCGTGCCGCGAGTAGCTCACGGCGGCGCTGCATGCCTCAGCCGCATTTCGAATAGTCGCAGCTCGTGCATTGGTCGCAGCCTTCGACGCGGATCAGCGCCGCTTCGCCGCATTTCGGGCATTGCGCGAGGCGCGGGCGCTGTCCGCCTTCGCTGGGCGGCAGGTTCACCACCTTGCGCTCGGTGAGTTCGGGCGTGGCGCTGCGCTTGGCCGGCATGAAGCCGATATCGATCATGTGCCGCTCGATCACATCGCCGATCGCCGCAAGCAGCGACGGCACGTAGCGGCCTTCCATCCAGGCGCCGCCGCGCGGATCGAACACCGCTTTCAGCTCCTCGACGACGAAGGAGACGTCGCCGCCGCGGCGGAACACGGCGCTGATCATGCGGGTGAGGCCGACCGTCCAGGCGTAATGCTCCATGTTCTTCGAGTTGATGAAGATCTCGAAGGGGCGCCGGCGGCCATCCTGGATGATGTCGTTGACGGTGATGTAGAGCGCGTGCTCGTTCTCGGGCCAGCGGATCTTGTAGGTCTTGCCCGGCAGCTCTTCCGGCCGGCTCAGCGGTTGCGTCATGTAGACGACGCCGGCATCCCAGGCATCGCTGGGCTTTGCCACCGGTTGCGGCCGCGGCAGCGGCAGCTCCGGCTGCAGCTTGCCGCTGGTCTCTTTCTTTACCTCGAGCACCGCGCCCGTCACCTCGTTCGGCCGATAGGTGGTGCAGCCCTTGCAGCCCAGCTCATAGGCCTGGAGATAGACATCCTTGAAACGCTCGAAGGGAAAATCGGCGGGGATGTTGATCGTCTTCGAGATCGAGCTGTCGACGTATTTCTGCACCGCCGCCTGCATGACCAGATGGTCGGCCGGCATCAGCTGCTGCGCGTCGACGAAGTAATCCGGCAAGGGAGCGCCCTCGCCTTTGAGGCGGCGGAAGAGGCGATAGGCATAGTCGGTCACCTCCTCTTCCTTGCGCGAGCCGTCGGGCATCAGCACGCGGCGCGTGTAGCTGAAGCTGAACACCGGCTCGAGGCCGGAGCTGACATTGTCGGCGAAGAGCGAGATCGTGCCGGTGGGCGCGACCGAGGTGAGCAGCGCGTTGCGGATGCCGTGCGTGGCGATGGCTTCGCGCACATCGGCATCGAGGCTCGCCACCGTCTCGCTGGCGAGATATTGCTCGCGATCGAAGAGCGGGAAGGCGCCTTTCTCGGCGGCGAGCTGCGCCGAGGCGAGATAGGACTCGCGCTCGATCGCCTTCAGCCACTGCTCGGTCAGCTCTACCGCCTGTGCCGAACCGTAGCGCGCGCCGCACAGGATGAGCGCGTCGGCGAGCCCGGTGACGCCGAGGCCGATGCGCCGCTTCGCCTTCGCCTCATGCGTCTGCTCGTCCAGCGGAAAGCGCGAGACATCGACGACATTGTCCATGAGGCGCACTGCCACCGGCACCAGCCGCTGCAGCTCCGCCAGATCGAGCCGCGCCTGCGGCGAAAACGGATCGCGCACCAGTGCCGCGAGATTGATCGAGCCGAGCAAGCAGGCGCCGTAGGGCGGAAGCGGTTGCTCGCCGCAATTGTGAACATAAAGCCCGTTGGCGTCGAACGCGTTGATGCCGGGGATCTCGACATCGAATACCGCTTCTTCGCCGCCTTCTTCGACGGCCGCCACCGTCGCGGTGAAGCGTTCGACATTGAGACGCCGCTTGTAGCTGTCCAGCG
>JASHUO010000087.1 GCA_030039975.1 Alphaproteobacteria bacterium | reverse complement strand
GACGGCGGCGATCGCAGCCGGGCTCGGCACGCTCGCCGGCTGGCTCGTGCTGACCCGCGTCATGCATCAGGACTGGGACTTTCTGCCGGGGGCCGTGGCGGCGACGGCGTTGCTCGCGATGGTGGTGACGCTCGCTGCGGGTTATCTCGGCACCTGGCGCGCCCTCGGGGCCAAGCCCGCGCCCTATCTGCGCAATGAATAGCGGTTGGGGGCAGCCGCCCGGCCCTCATTGAATTAACCACCGGGTGTGCCAATATGCCCTGGCAAAGTCTACCAACCCTGTCAGGGGTGCTCCTATGGCCTATGAACCCGGTAATCGCTGGACCACGCGCGGCGCATCCTTTGCGCCGGCCGAGATCGATGTCGGCCTGCGCCAGTTCATGCTGCGCGTATACAACTACATGGCGGGCGGCCTGGCGCTCACCGGCGTGGTGGCCTATGGCGCCGTCACCACCGGCCTCTACCAGGCGATCTACGGCAGCATCCTGTTCTGGATCGTGCTGCTGGCGCCACTTGGCCTCGTCATGCTGCTCGGCTTCCGCATCCAGAGCATGAGCCTCGGCGCGGCGCAGATGACCTTCTGGGGTTACGCGGCGCTGATGGGCCTGTCGCTCGCCGGCATCTTCCTCGTCTATACCGGCGCCAGCATCGCCCGCGTGTTCTTCATCACCGCCGCCACCTTCGCGGCGATGAGCCTCTATGGCTACACCACACGCACCGATCTCAGCCGCTTCGGCTCCTTCCTGTTCATGGGGCTGATCGGCGTCATCATCGCCAGCCTCGTCAACATGTTCGTTCAGTCCTCGGCGCTGCAATTCGCGCTGTCGATCGCCGGCGTCATCGTCTTCGTCGGCCTCACCGCCTGGGACACGCAGATGATCAAGGCGATGTATGTCGAAGGCGACGCCGAGACAATCGCCGGCAAGAAGGCGATCATGGGCGCGCTCAAGCTCTATCTCGACTTCATCAACCTGTTCGTGCTGCTGATGCAGCTGCTCGGCAATCGCCGCGACTGAGCGGTTCCCGAGCACTAGCCGCCGCTTCGCCGCCCGCGCCTCGCGCGGGCGGTTCTCTTTTGCAGGGGCGTCAGAGACGCCCGAAGCAGCGCACGAAAGCGTCGACTCCCCACCTCACCCCAACCCTCTCCGCCCCTCAGGGGCGGAGAGGGTTGGGACCCGCGAAGCGGGAGGGTGAGGTGGGGAGTCGACGCAATTGACCTAGTCGGCACTACCGCAGAGCGGCGTCGAGTTTCGCCGCGAGCTCCCGCAGCTTGAAGGGCTTTCTCAGCACCGTGATGCCGTCGATCTCGCCATCGAAGGGCGCGGTCTGGGCGTAGCCGGTCATGAACATCGCCTTGAGCCGCGGCCGGTCGCGCCGCGCCCGGCGCACCAGCTCCGCGCCGTTCATCTCGGGCATGGCGAAGTCGACGAGGAGGAGATCGGGCGGCGCCTCGTCGATGAGGTCGAGCGCGCGGCGCGCATCGGGAGCATCGACCGCCGCATAACCGAAGCTCGCGAGGCAGGAGACGACGAGTTCGCGCACCTCGGGATCGTCATCCACCACCAGGATGCGCGCCGAGCCCGGCGCCACCGGCTCGGCCGCCGCGGCGGGGGTGTCTTCGGCCGCAGCGAGCGCAACATCGGCGCGCGGCAGAAAGACCCGCACCACCGTTCCGGCGCCGGGCTGACTCTCGATCTCGACGCCGCCGCCGAGTTGTCGAGCGATGCCATAGACCTGGCTGAGACCGAGGCCGCTGCCCATGCCGACTTCCTTGGTGGTGAAGAAAGGCTCGAAGGCGCGCTCGCGCACTTCTTCGCACATGCCCATCCCGCTATCCGCGACCGACAGCAGGACATAGTCGCCGGGCGCGAGCTCGCCCGAACGGCGCTCTTTGGGCGCAACGCTGAGCTGCCCCGAAGCGATGGTGAGCGTGCCGCCCTCCGGCATGGCGTCGCGCGCATTGATGGCGAGATTGAGCAGCATCAGCTCGGTCTGATTGACGTCGAGCATGGCCGGCCACAGGCCCGGGCTCAGCGCCGTCTCGATGCGGATGGTGGCGCCGATGGTGGAGACCAGCATGTCGCGCATGCCGAGAACGAGGTGGTTCAGATCGGCCGGCTTGGGCTCGAGCCGCTGGCGACGGGCGAAGGCGAGGAGCTGCTGGGTGAGTTTGGCGCCGCGGTCGGCGGCGCGCATCGCCGCGTCGATCAGCGCGATGTGCTGCGGCCCCGAGAGGCGCTGCGTCAGCAGCTCGAGATTGCCGAGGACGGCGGTGAGCAGATTGTTGAAGTCATGCGCGACGCCGCCCGTGAGCTGACCGATCGCCTCCATCTTCTGCCCCTGACGCTGCGCTTCCTCGACGCGCTTGCGCTCGGTCAGGTCGTGCGTGCTGATCACCACCTTGGTGATGACGCCATCGGCGTCGCGGATCGGCACCGCCGTTCCCTGCAACACGCGCATGCCGGTACGATAGGGAAAGATTTCCTCGTAGCTGACGGGCGCGCCGGTCTCGACGGCGCGGCGGTAGCGTCCGACGAGGCGGTCGGCGAGCTCGCGCGGGAAGAGATCGTAGGAGGTGAGACCGACATACTCGGCCGCCGGCACGCCGGTGAGTCGCGCATGCGTCGGGTTGACCGCCTCGTAGACGAAACGGCCCTCCGGCGTGATATTGAGCAGGATGATGCCGGCGCTGGTGTGCTCGAAGACGGCGGCATAGCGCGCCTCGCTGGCGCGCTCAGCCGCCTGGGCGCGGGCACGCTCCTCGACCTCGCTCTCGAGCTGGCGCATGCGCAGCCGCATCGATTTCTCGAGCCCGACATTGACCCGGCGCAGCTCTTCCTCGCGCCGCTTGCGCTCGGTGACGTCGAACAGCACGCCGATGACGCGCAGCGGCCGGCCGGCCTCGTCTTCGACCACCTGGCCGCGCGCCGACAGCCAATGCACGCTGCCATCGGCCCAGCGGGCGCGGTATTCGCACGCATATTCGCCGCCGTTCAGCAGCGCTTCGCGCAGCGCGCGCTGGCGAATTCCGCGATCGGCGGGATGCACCAGCGCGAGCAGCCAGGAATAGGTGAAATCGGCATCCGCATCGAGACCGTAATGCGCCTTGCACTGCTCGCACGCTTCGAGCACGCCGGTGACGAGGTCGAGCTGCCACGAGCCGATCTTGCCGGCCTCGAGCGCGAGCTTCAGACGGCGCTCGCTGTCATTGAGCAACGCCGCTTTGCCAGCTCCCGTCTGATCGGCCGGAGCGCGGCTCAGCGCGGCAACAGGCTGGGGAACGGCGGAATAGGCAGCCGCAGAGAAACCCGGGTCGACCGACACGCCGACACCCCTACTGTTCGATGAAACCCGCATGTTAGCGGGCGCGCGCAGCGCTGGCGATGACAATTTGATGTCGATGGCGCAAAAATGGGGCAGGCTCGCGCAAGAGCCGAGCACTGCACCGCGATGTCAACCTGCGGACTTGCCGTAAACA
>JASHUO010000905.1 GCA_030039975.1 Alphaproteobacteria bacterium | reverse complement strand
TCGTTGCTGCCGACGATGACGCTGGAGACGCCGTCATTGACGCGATCATCGACCGGCTCGACCCAAAGCGTGCCGCCGGACCAGCGGCCCGGGAACTCCTGCATCAGATAGAACGACTTGGTCAGCACGTGGTCGGGCGGCACCGGCACCAGCGGCGGGATGTTGAGCCCGGCGGCGAGGCGGCGGAGCCGCTGCTGCGCCGCCTCGGCGGAGAACGCCGTGCGCTCGCCCGCATCGCGCGTGTCGAAGAGAATCGTGCCGCCGGTGGCGAGATAGCGGTTGACCCGCTCGATCGCCTGGGCCGAAGGCAGCGTCTCCCCGTCCGCAACCGGCCAGTAGAGCAGCGGGAAGAAGATGAGCTCGTCATGCTCGACATCGACTTCCATCGGTGTCGCGACGTCGGCCGCCGTGCGGCGATTGAGGATATCCGACAGCCCGGCGAGTCCGGCGCGCGATTCCGCGTCGACATCGGGCAGCCCGGTGCGGACGTAGGCGAGGTGGAGCTGGCTCGTCACCTCGATCGCGAAGCTGTCATCCGGCGCCTGCGCCTGCCCCTGCGCCTCGGCCGTGCTGCCGAGCATCAGCAGCGCCACCACCGCGCCGAGGCCGGCGCCGATGCTGCGCCGCCGTGCCGGCAGGC
This sequence comes from Alphaproteobacteria bacterium, assembly GCA_030039975.1. Taxonomy (GTDB): domain Bacteria; phylum Pseudomonadota; class Alphaproteobacteria; order ATCC43930; family CGMCC-115725; genus DAHUYF01. Next base: position 4,069 of record JASHUO010000905.1, on the reverse strand, counting down.
TCGGCAGCAAGCCGCGCAGCGCATAAGCGATGGCGAGGTCGATGAGCGCCAGCGCCAGCGCGGCGCCGAGCAGCCAAGGCCGGAAATCGACCTCATTGCTGCGGCGCTGATAGGTCTCGCGCGCGACGCTCGCCGGCAGGACCGGGAGCACGGCAAAACGCGTCACTGCGCCGGCGAGGTTGAGCGCGCGCCGCGCATCGGGCGTGCCGTAGAAGCCGGGCGGATGGGCGGGCGAGGCAATGGTCTTGGCAAAGGCGCCGGCGGCGATGGTGGTGGCGGTCGGCGCCGCGCTTTGCAGCCGACCGAAACCGTCCAGCGTCTCCACCGGCGGCAGCGCCACATCCTTGCTGCCGGAGACGCCCTGGCTCATCGCGACAATGCGGCGCAGCATCTCGACGAAGAGCCCGGAAATGGCGAGGTTCGACCATTCCGGATCCGCGGTCGTGTGCACCAGCACGAGCCAGCCTTTGCCGCGCTTGGCGGCGGTGACGAGCGGCGTTCCGTCGGTGAGCCGCGCCCAGGTCTTGCCGGCGAGATCGATGGTGGGCTCGGCCAGCACCTGGCGCGAGACCGTGACGTCGGGCGGAATCGGCAGCCCCGCAAAGGGGCTGTCGGCGGCAAAGGGCGCAAGGCGCGCCGGCTTCTCCCAGGAGAGCGCGCCGCCCAGCGTGCGCCCGCCGCGCCGCAAGGTCACCGGCAGCAGATCATCGTTCGCCTGCTCGGCGAGATTGGGTCCGGCGAAGCGCAGGACCACGCCGCCGCCCTCCATCCATTTGATGATGGCGGCTTTCTCCGCGGCGCCTGCGGGCGCGACATCGGGCAGCGCCAGGACGGCGATGTCGCCCTTGAGCAAGGTCGGGACATCGCTGCGCCGCACCTCGCTGAAGGGCGAGAGCGCGCGCTCGAGATAATAGGCGCCGGAGAGCAGCGGCTGCGCCGCGCTGCCGCGCTGCGGCGCGACGACGCCGACCGGCCGCCGGCGCCAGCGCTCGTCGAGCAGCAGCACCGCGCCGGCCGAGGCCTCGCCTTCGATTTGAATAGCGGCGGCGCGATTGCGCAGCTCGCTCGGCATGGCGAGATGCGCCACGACGTGATCGACGCCGGGCGCCAGCGTCACCTCCCGGCGCGCCAGGAGCCGCCCGTCATCGCCGACGGCGCGCACGAAGAGCCGCTCCGGTACGGCGGTATCGGCGCGGCGCACCGTTGCCGTCAGATCCGCTTCGTCGGTATCGGCCGGCGCCAGCAGCCGCGGCAGCTCGGTGGTGGGATCGGCCAGCACGCGCAGGCTGCCGAAGCGCCCCAGCCCGGCGGCGAAATCCTGCGCGGCGCCGTCATCGATGCCGTCGCTGAGCCAGACGATGCTGGTGCCGCCGCCGAGATCGAGCTTGGCGAGGCGCTCGAGCGCCGCTTTGCGGTCCTCGGGCCAGGGCTGGGGCGCGAGCTTCGCCGCCTCGCCGCGCGCATCGCTCGGCCGCAGCACTGAAAGCGCCGGCGGCGCGCCCTCGCCGGGCGGCAGAGCGGTGCCGAACAACACCACGCGCCGCCCCTCGCGGTCGGCCTGGTCGAAGAGCTGATCGAGCACGGCCCGGCGCTCGTCCCAATGGCGCGCGGCCGTCCAGCCATTGTCGACCGCCAGCACCAGCGGCCCCTTGCCGGCGAGCGTCGCGCTGGGATTGAGCAGGGGCTGCGCCAGCGCAAGGATCACCAGCGCGGTCAGCACCATGCGCATGAGGATGAGCCACAGCGGCGTCTTCGCCGGCGTCTCTTCCTTGGGCGTCAGTCCGAGCAGCAGGCGCAGCGCCGGGAAGCGGATACGCCGCGGCGCGGGCGGCGTGACCCGCAGCAGCCACCACAGCACCGGCAGCACCGCCAGCCCCAGCAGCAGCCAGGGCGATGCAAAAGCAAGCGCACCAAGTGACAGCATGCGCTACAGCTTTCCTACAACTTCGCACGCGGGTGAGCGCGCGCGCCAATCGACTTCGGCGATGGCGATGGTTCGACGCCGTATGGATTCCCGCTTTCGTGGGAATGACGGAACATATTTTTCGTCGCCCCCGCTTTCGCGCCAGGGACTGTACAAATGGCACCGGGACGCCGCGTTTAAAGTTTCGCCTTGCCCGCGAAAGCGGACATCCAGGAGCCTCAGCCGCGATGAGCGGAGCGTATGGCCCTGGGTTCCCACACACATCTCGAGAAGCGCTGTCATCCCAATAGGTATCCCGCCGTCCCCGCGAAAGCGGGACCCAGCGCCCGCGCCCCGGTCATCGCATCAGAGACCCTGGATGCCCGCTTTCGCGGGCAAAGCGATGTTAGGTAGCTGAAGAGTCGCAGGAGATGTGCATGCCCTAGCGCTTTCGTGGGGACGGCGGAAAATCGATTGGGGTCGCGGTGCGATACCGGGTACGCGGTCACTACCATTCCTATCTCCGCCGCTCCGCCAACGTGCCGTAAAGCGCGAGCAGCGCGGTATGGGGCGGACGATCTGTCCGATGCGTGCCGAAGCTCCAGCCGGTGGCGCGGGCGATCGCGGCAAGTCCCTCGCGATGGCGCGCGAGCTTTTGCATGTATTCCTCGCGCACGGTCTCGACGCGGCTGATCACCAGCGACGCTTCCTGCTCCAGCCCTTCAAAGCGCACGCGACCGGCAAAGGGCAAGGTCTCTTCGGCAGGGTCGAGCACTTGCAGCAGATGGCCGCGCAGCCCGGCGGCGGCGAAACGGCCGACCAGCGCCTGAAGGGCGTCGAGCGGCGCCAGCAGATCGCCGAGCATGACAATCTGCCCATGGCGGGGCAGCGGCTCGAAGGCGGGCAGATCGGGCGGCGCGGCCGCGCGCCCGAGGGTGAGCGCCAACCGGCTCAGCACGGCGCGCCCGCTCGCCGGCGGCACCCCCGTGCCGAGCAGCGCCACCCGCTCGCCGCCGCGAATGAGCAGCGCCGCCAGCGCCAGCAGCAGCAAATCGACGCGCGCGCGCTTGGTCGGCAGCTCCGGGCGCGAGGCGTAGTCCATTGAAGGCGAGCCGTCGCGCCACAGCCAGACGCTCTGCGCCGCCTCCCATTCCGTCTCGCGGATGTAGAGCCGCATCGATTTCGCGCTCTCGCGCCAGTCGATGCGCGGCACGGGATCGCCGGGCTGGTATTGGCGGAACTGCCAGAAGGTCTCGCCGGTGCCGACACGCCGCCTGCCATGCACACCCTGTGCCACGGTGGTGGCGACACGCTCGGCCTCAACCAGCAGCGGCGGCAGCCTCGCCGCGAGCTGCTCGGCGCGGTGCTGCAACGCGGCTTCGGCCATCAGCCCAGCGGTGCGACGAGTCGGCCGATGATGTCGGCCATGGTGACGCCATCGGCGCGCGCCGCGAAATTGAGCGCCATGCGATGGCGCAGCACCGGCGGTGCCAGCGCCAGGACGTCGTCGATCGACGGCGCAAAACGCCCATCGAGCAGCGCGCGCGCCCGGCAGGCGAGCATCAGCGCCTGGCTGGCGCGCGGACCCGGGCCCCAGGCGATATGCTTCGCCTCGGGCAGCGTGCTCTCTTCCGGCCGTCCGGCGCGGACCAGCTTCAGGATGGCCTCGACCACGCTCTCGCCCACCGGTACGCGCCGCACCAGGCGCTGCGCGGCGAGGAGCTCGCCGCCGGAGAGCGCCGCCGCCACGCTTTCCTCGGCGACGCCGGTGGTGGCGATCAGCATCTGCCGCTCGGCGGCGAGGTCGGGATAGCCCACATCGATCTGCAGCAGGAAGCGGTCGAGCTGCGCTTCGGGCAGCGGATAGGTACCCTCTTGCTCCAGCGGGTTCTGCGTTGCCAGCACATGGAAGGGACGCGGCAGCGGATGATACTGCCCGGCGACCGAGACGCGACCCTCCTGCATCGCCTGAAGCAGGGCCGATTGGGTGCGCGGGCTCGCGCGGTTGATCTCGTCCGCCATCAGAAGCTGGCAGAACACCGGGCCTTGGATAAAGCGGAACGAGCGCCGCCCGGTTTCGCCCTCCTCCAGCACTTCCGAGCCGATGATGTCGGCGGGCATCAGGTCGGGCGTGCACTGGATACGCTTGTCGTCGAGCCCCAGCAC
>JASHUO010000904.1 GCA_030039975.1 Alphaproteobacteria bacterium | reverse complement strand
GGCGGTGAAACGCGATCGCCGCCGGCACGGACAGGAAGGGTGTCGGATCGCGCGTCCCGGTCCAGTCGAACTCGGCAATGAAGCCGCCGCCATAGCCATGCGAGATGGCGAGCGGATGAACCAAGGATTGTTGTGCCGGCTCGGCCCAGAGAAAGCCGCAGCTCCGCGGCGCCATCAGCCATTTGTGGCAATTGCCGACATACCAGTCGGCGCCGATCCCCGGCAGATCGACGGCGATTTGCCCGGGCGCATGCGCGCCGTCGATCAGCACGTGCGCCCCCAACCCTTGCGCGAGCCGCGTCAGCGCGGCGACCGGCAGCACCAGCGCGCTATGGGAGGCGATGTGATCGAAGATCGCCAGGCGCGTGCGCGGACCGAGGCGAGCGGCCACCCGCTCGATGAGCGCCTCCTCGCTCGTCAGCGGCAGCGGAATCTCGACCGCGACGAGCCGGGCGCCGCTGCGCGCCGCGACGTAACGCGCCGCTTTGGTGACGGCGCCATAGCCGAGACTCGTCACCAGGATCTCGTCGTCCGGGGCAAAATCGAGCGAGCGCAGCACTGCGTTGCAGCCGGCGGTGGCGTTGTCGACGAAGACGATATCGTCGGCGCGCGCGCCGAACTGCCCGGCCAGCGCCGTCGCGGCCTGGCGCAGCGCCGGCGCGAGCTCGCGGCTGAAGAAGCGCATCGGGTTGCGCTCGATACGCTGACGCCAGGCATCCTGCTCCTGCCGCACGGGATCGGGCGTCACCCCATAGCCGCCATGGTTGAGATAGGTAATGGCGGGATCGAGCGGCCATAAGCCGCGCAGCCCCGCGCCCCATTCCGGCAATGCCGCGCTCACGCCGCCTCCGCGGTGGCCGCGGCGGCAAGCCTGACGATGGTCGGGCTTCCTGGCGAAGGTTCCGGCATGACCTTATGCCCGGGCATCTTTGCCGCCCGGGGAACGGGGTTCAAGGGTGGCGAGCGGCGGCAGACTACCTATCTCTGATAGGTAGTCCATTGGGAATTCGCCCATTTGCCAGGAGGTTTGCCATGCCCGTCGCCGAGATCCTTCACCAGAAAGGCCAGCACGTCTCGACCGTGCGGTCGATCGACAGCGTCGAAGCGGCGATCCGCATGCTCTACGAGCAGCGCATCGGCGCGCTGGTGGTGGTGGATCGCTGGGGCAAGCTCGTCGGCATGTTCTCCGAGCGCGACGTCCTCCATGCCCTCGCCCAGCATGGCGCCGAAGCGCTGGGCTACGAGGTGCACGAGCTGATGACCCCGGACGTCACCACCTGCACGCCGGAGGATCGCATCGACGAGGTGATGAAGGTGATGACCGCGCACCGGTTCCGCCACCTGCCCGTCATGGAGAACGGCCAGCTCGTCGGCCTCGTCAGCATGGGCGATCTGGTGAAGCACCGCCTCGACGAGAAGGAGCAGGAGGCGGCAGTGCTGCGCGACATCACCCGGGCACGGCGCTAGCGCAACGCGAAGCGTTGTCGCTGGCGGGCGACAGCGGTTGCTCTTGCAACCGCGAGAGCCCGCACCGCGCCGGCGTCGCACTTGCTGCAAGCGAACTCGCCGCGCGCGTCCGGCTGTGCTATCCCGCCGCCGCCATGCGCGTCGACGCCTTCGATTTCGAGCTGCCGAAGCAGCTGATCGCCGATCGGCCCGCCGAGCCGCGCGACGCGGCGCGGCTGCTGGTGGTGGGATCGGCGCTTGAGGATCGGCAGATGCTCGACCTGCCGAGGTTGCTGCGGCGCGGCGATCTGCTCGTGGTCAACGATACGCGGGTGATCCCGGCGCGGCTCCTGGGCGAGCGCGGGGCGGCGCGGATCGAGGTGACGCTGCATCGCGATCTCGGCGACGGCAACTGGCGTGCCTTTGCCAAAGGCGCGAAGCGGTTGAAGCCCGGCGATCACCTCGTCTTCGGCGCGGATTTCGCAGCCGAGGTCACGGCCAAGCACAGCGAGGGCGATATCGGCTTGCGCTTTGCCGTGACGGGCGAGCGCTTCCGCGCGGCGTTGGCGCGCTTCGGCAGCATGCCGCTGCCACCCTATATCAAGCGCGCCGGCGGCGGGGACGCGCGCGACCGCCAAGACTATCAGACGATCTTCGCCGTCCACGAGGGCGCGATCGCCGCGCCCACGGCCGGCCTCCATTTCACGCCCCGGCTCCTCGCGGCGCTCGACGCCGCCGGCATCGAGCGGGCCACCGTGACGCTCCATGTCGGCGCCGGCACTTTCCTGCCGGTGAAGGCCGAAGATACCCGCGACCACAAAATGCACAGCGAATGGGGCTTCATCGCCGCCGAAACGGCCGAGCGCATCAACGCCGCCCGGGCCCGCGGCGGCCGCATCGTCCCCATCGGCACCACCAGCCTCCGCCTGCTCGAGAGCGCCGCCGCGGCGGACGGCAGGCTGCGGCCTTTTGCCGGCGAGACTTCGCTCTTCATCACGCCCGGCTATCGCTTCCGCGCCATCGACCTGCTGCTCACCAATTTCCACCTGCCGCGCTCCACCCTTTTCATGCTGGTCGCCGCGTTCGCCGGCCTCGAGCGGATGAAGCGGGCTTATGCCCATGCGATCGCCGCGCAATACCGCTTCTTTTCGTATGGCGACGCCACTCTGCTATATCCGGAGCGATGATCCCGGATTTCGCCTTCACTCTGCTGGCGCGCGACGGCGCGGCGCGGCGCGGCCGGATGGCGACCGCGCATGGCATGGTCGAGACGCCCGCCTTCATGCCGGTCGGCACCGCCGCCACGGTGAAGGCGATGCGGCCCGAGGAGGTCGCCGCCACTGGCGCCGAGATCATCCTCGCCAACACCTATCACCTGATGCTGCGGCCGGGGGCGGAGCGCATCGCCGCGCTCGGCGGCTTGCACAAATTCATGAACTGGACGCGCGCGATCCTCACCGATTCCGGCGGCTATCAGGTGATGTCGCTGGCCGAGCTTCGCGCCATCGACGAGAGCGGCGTCACTTTCCGCTCGCATCTCGACGGCGCGCGCGTCCATTTGAGCCCCGAGCGCGCCATCGAAATCCAGCGCCTCCTCGGCGCCGATATCACCATGGCCTTCGACGAATGCACGCCTTTTCCTGCCAAGGAAGAACAGGCGCGATCATCCATGGAACTGTCGATGCGCTGGGCCGAGCGCTCGAAAGCCGCCTATCAACCCCGGCGCGGCCATG
>JASHUO010000903.1 GCA_030039975.1 Alphaproteobacteria bacterium | reverse complement strand
AAAGAAATAGGCTTGTCCGAGCGCCGGAACAAAGGATGGTTTCTCAGTCTTGACATGAGAAAATGTCATCTTAAACTCGGCTCGCATGAACGGCCTTCCCTCGCTCAACGGGCTGCGCGCCTTCGAAGCGGCGGCGCGGCATCTGAGCTTCACCCGCGCCGCCGCCGAGCTGAACGTGACGCAGACGGCGATCAGCCATCAGATCCGCCGGCTCGAGGCGCAGCTCGGCTTGCGGCTGTTCCTGCGCAAGAACCGCAGCCTCCGCCTCACGCGCGAGGCGCAGGACTATCTGCCGGCGGTGCGCGCGGCGTTCGAGGATTTGCGGCTCGCCACCGACCGCATGCTGAAGGGCGGCCGCGACCAGCTCCTGATCGTCAGCACCATGGCCTCCCTCGCCGCAAAATGGCTGCTGCCGCGGCTCGCCGCGTTCCAGGAGCAGCATCCCAGCATCGAGGTGCGCATCAGCAGCTCCTCGCACCTCGTCGATTTCCGCCGCGAGGAGGTGGATCTCGCCATTCGCTACGGCCGCGGCAGCTGGCCCGGCCTCAGCGCTCATTGGCTCATGGCGGAGGATATTTTCCCGGTCTGCAGCCCGGCGCTGCTCAAGGGACCGAAGCCGCTGCGGCGGCCGCAGGATCTGGTCAACCACACGCTCATCCACGGCAGCCTCTCGCGCGAGGACTGGCAGGTCTGGCTCACCGCGGCCGGGCTGCCCAAAGCGCTGGCGCTCCGGCCGGGCCTCAGCTTCGATCTCAGCCTGATGGCGCTGCAAGCGGCGATCGACGGGCTCGGCGTCGCGCTCGGCCGCAGCGCCTTCGTCGAGGGCGACATCGCTGCCGGGCGGCTGGTGGTGCCGTTCGAGATGAAGCTGCCGGCCGAGGCCGGCTATTACGTCGTCGCCCCCGAGGAGACGGCCGACACGCCCAAGATCGCCCTCTTCCGCGACTGGCTCATCGCCAATGCCGCGGCGCGGCCGGTGCCTTAAGAAGACCGCCCGGCGCACCGCTGCAGCGCCGCGCGCAGCAGCGGCAGGCGGTCATTGCCGAAATACATGTCGTCGCCGTCGAGGAACATGGTCGGCGTGCCGAAGCCGCCGCGGCGCATCAGCTCCTCGGTATTGGCGCGGAGCTGCTCCTTGACGCGCGGCTCGGCGATGCCGGCGAAGAAGCGCGCGGCGTCGATATCGAGCCGCTGGCAAAGCTCGCTCAGCACCGCATCCTGAGAGATGTCCAGATCGCGGCCCCAATAGGCTTCGAACACGGCGCGGGCGAAAGGAACGAGCTTGCCCTTGGGCTCTAGGAAGATACAGCCGCGCATTGCCTTGACGCTGTTGACGGGAAAGACGCGCGGCGGGAACACGATCGCGAGCCCGGCGAGGCGCGCCCAATCGGCGAGATCCTTGCGCATATAGGCCTGCTTCGCCGGCACTGGATTGTCGCGCGAGGCATAGACGCTGGGATTGATGGTGTTGAAGATGCCGCCGACCAGGATCGGCCGCCAGGCGAGGCGCGCGCCGAATTCCTTCGCCAGGCTTTCGATCTGGCTGAAGGCGAGATAGGTCCAGGGGCTCGAGCAATCGAAGAAGAACTCGATGACGGGCTCCGACATTCTCCCCTCCGCCGGTTATTTCTGGCGCAAATCCTTGACCCGCTTCGCCTTGAACTCGGTCTTGGGCAGGCTGCCGGGCCGCAGCACCTCGACATCGACGCGCACTTCGCAGCGCGAACGGATCTCGCCGGCGATGCGCTCCGACAACGTGTCGCCCAGGTGGAAGTCGACATGCTCGACGCGCACCGTCATCACATCCATGCCGCCGGCATCGGCGGCGAGTACGATCTCGAACTCGTCGCCGGTGCCGTGCACCGAGCGCACCGCCTCTTCGATCTGCACCGGGAACATCTTGATGCCGCGGAGATTGATGAGATCGTCCGAGCGCCCGGCGAACGAGCCGATGGCGCGCAGATGCGTGCGGCCGCAGGCGCAAGGCGCGCGGTCGAGCCGGGCATAGTCGCCGACGAGAAAGCGCAGCTGCGGCGAGGCCTCGGAGTTGAGATTGGTGCAGACGGTGAGGCCGCGCTCGCCTTCTAATGCCGGCACCCGCGTTTGCGGATCGACGGTCTCCCAGAGCTGCACATCCTCCATCAGATGCGTCGCCACCGGCGCGCCGCCGACATGCGAGGCCGGGCAGGAATATCCTCCCGCCGAGGGCGCGGCTTCGGTGCAGCCGTAGAATTCGACGGTGCGCGCGTTCCAGAGCTGCTCGATGCGCTCGCGCGTCGCCGCCACGCTGATGCCGGGTTCGCCGGCGATGAAGAGCAGGCGGACGGCGCTGGCGGCGGGGTCGGCGCCCATCTCCTGCATGACGCGGCCGAGATGGAGAGCGTAAGAGGGCGTGCAGAGAATGATGGTCGGCTTGAAGCGCTGCACGATATGGGCGCGCGCCTTCGCATCCATGCCGCCGCCGGGAATGGCGGGCAGCCCCATCTTGAACAGCGCCACCTGCACGCCCCAGGCCCAGACATGCGGACCATAGCCGGTGATCATGAAGACGGTGTCGCCCTGGCGGAACTCCATGGCGTGGAGCGCCCGCGCGTTGGACCAGGCCCAGAGCTCGCGGTCGATATGGGAATAGCGGAAGACGCGCGGCGTGCCGGTGCTGCCGGAGGAGGAGAACATCATCCAGCCGCGCTCGGCCCAGACCTGATCGGTGATCGTGGTGTAGGTGCCGTAGGGCGGATGCGCCTTGGCGTCCTCACCCATCTCGAGCTTGTCCACCACCGGCCATTTGGCGATGAGATCGTCGATGCCGCGGATATCGGAGGGGAGGAGACCGAAGCGCTCGAAGCGCCGGCGGTAGAAAGGGCTGTTCTCGTAAAGGAAGGGCACGACCGCCGCGAGCTTTGCTTCCTGGATGGCGTGCAGCTCGTCGCGGGAGGCCGTGTCGAGACGCGGCGACCAGTAGCGCTCCGAGCCCGGCGCGTCGCGGTCCTGGCGAAAGCGCTCCAGGGTCTCCAGCCAAGCCTTCCGCGTCGCCTCGGCGCGATCCGAGCTCCGCGTCATTCCCTCCTCCCTCGCTCTACCGCCCGTAGCGGCAGCCTATACCAGCAAGCCCTTCACGTGCCTGCCCTTTTTTAGGGTGTGCCGCCCCGTCACGGTTGCGCTTGCCTCCGGGCAAATAGAGGGGTACACCAATAATCAGCGACAGAAACAATGCGACAGGCTTCCGGTCATGGCAAGGCTTCTGACGCTGATCCTTAACGGCCGCCGCCGCACCGACGCCGTCGGCGACAATCTGCTGCTGCTCGATTATCTCCGCGAGACGCTGCGCCTCACCGGCACGAAGACCGGCTGCGATGGCGGCGAATGCGGCGCTTGCACCGTGCTGGTCGACGACCGGCCGCGGCTTTCCTGTCTGACCTTGGCCGCGAGCTGCGAGGGAAAGAAGGTCGACACCGTCGAATCGCTGGCGACCGATGGTCGGCTCTCGCCGGTGCAGCAGGGCTTTCACGAGAAGCTCGGGTCGCAATGCGGCTATTGCACGCCCGGCCTCATCATGGCCTCGGAAGGGCTGCTGCGGCGCAACCCGCGCCCGGACGAAGCCGCCATCCGCGAGGCGCTGGGCAGCAACATCTGCCGCTGCACCGGCTATGTCAAAATCATCGAGGCGGTGCAGCACGCGGCGCGGCTGCGCGCCGCGGGAGCGACGCCGTGAACGAGATCGCCCCCACTCATACGATCGGCGGCTATGTGCCGATGGTCGACGGGCCAGAGAAGGTCTCCGGCCGCGCCAAATATACCGCCGATTTCGTCGAGCCCGGCACGTTGGCGGGTCGCATCTTCCGCAGCCCCTATGCGCATGCCGAGATCATCGCGGTCGATGTCTCGGCCGCCGCGGCGCTCCCCGGCGTGATCGCCATCGTCACCGGCGAAGATTGCGACAAGACTTTCGGCGTGCTGCCGGTCGCGCGCACCGAGCATCCGCTGGCACGCGAGCGCGTGCGCTATCGCGGCGAGCCCGTCGCGGCGGTGGCGGCGATCGACGATGCGACCGCAGCCCGGGCGGTGAAGCTCATCAAGATGCGGGTGAAGGGGCTGCCCGCCTATGTCACCGCGCGCGAGGCCGCGGCGCCCGGCGCGGTCGAGCTCCATCCCCATCGCAAAGGCAATATCGAGCGCGACGTCTTCTTCGAGCTGGGCGAGGTCGAGGCCGGCTTTGCCGAGGCGGCGCTGGTGCGCGAGCGCAGCTTCCACTGCGCCGAAGTGTGCCAGAACCAGATGGAGATGCATGCCGCGCTCGCCGATTACGACGCGGTGCGCGACCGCCTCACTGTCCATGCCAGCACCCAGGTGCCCTATTACGTGCATCTCATGCTGGCGCAGATCCTCGACATGGAGATGTCGCGCATCCGCGTGGTGAAGCCGCATGTCGGCGGCGGCTTCGGCTGCCGCACCGAGGCGCTCAATGTCGAGCTGATCGCGGCGCTGCTGGCGCGCAAGGCGCGCGGCCGCGTGCGCATCGTCGTCAACCGCGAAGAGACCTTCATCACCCATCGCGGCCGGCCGGAGACCGAGATCAAGCTCAAGATCGGCCTCGCCAAGGATGGGCGCATCACTGCGGTCGATTGCGAGTGCTGGCAGCGCGGTGGCGCGCATAGCGGCTACGGCATCGTCACCATCCCCTATGCGGGATCGATGCTCTACGCGCTCTACGATTTCCATCGCGTGCGCTATGTCGGCAAGCGCGTCCTCACCAACACGCCGCCTTGTGGCGCGTTCCGCGGCCATGGCACGGTCGATGTCCGCTTCGCCTTCGAGGCGCTGCTCGACGAGATGGCCGAGGCGATGGGGCTCGATCCCTTCGCCGTGCGGCGCGCCAACTATCTCCACGCCCCGACCTTCACCGACAACGACCTGATGGTGAACAGCTACGGTCTGCCGGAATGCCTCGACTGGGTCGAGCGCGAGAGCGGCTGGCGCGGGCGCAAGGGCAAGCTGCCCAAGGGCAAAGGCCTCGGCATGGCCTGCTCGCATTACATCAGCGGCGCCTCCAAGCCGGTCAACTGGACCGGCGAGCCGCATGCGACGGTGAAGCTGAAGCTCGATTTCGACGGCTCGATCGTGCTACTGACCGGTGCGGCAGAGATCGGCCAGGGCTCCTCCACCATCCTGGTGCAGAGCGTCGCCGAAGTGCTCGGCTTGGACCTGTCGCGGCTGCGCATCGTCACCGGCGACAGCGACATCGTGCCCAAGGATAACGGCTCCTACTCCTCGCGCGTCACCTTCATGGTCGGCAATGCCGCGATCGATGCGGCGCAGAACCTCAAGAAGCTCCTGCTCGCCGCGGCGGCGCGCAAGCTCGATTGCCGGCCGGAGGATGTGGAGTGCCTGGGCGAGCTCTACCGCGCCGGGGCGCAGGACAAGGGCGTCAGCTTCGACGAGGTGGTGGTCGAGGCGCTGAAGGACAGCGGCACCATCACCGTCACCGGCAATTTCTCCACCATCCCCCAATCCCATGGCGGCAAGAAATATCGCGGCGCGGCGATCGGCGGCACCATGGGCTACAGCTATTCGGCCCAGGTGGTCGAGGTCAGCGTCGACGAGGAGACGGGCGTCGTCACGGTCGACCAGGTCTGGGTCGCGCATGATTGCGGCAAGGCGCTGAACCGCCTCACCGTCGAAGGCCAGGTGCAGGGCTCGGTGTGGATGGGCATGGGCCAGGCGATGAGCGAGGAGACCAGCTATCACGAGTGCCTGCTGCTCACCGGCAACATGCTCGACTACCGCGTGCCGACGATCCAGGATTCGCCGCCGATCGCCGTCGGCATTGTCGAGAGCAACGATCCCTATGGCCCGTTCGGCGCCAAGGAAGCGGGCGAAGGCTCGCTCGCCGCGTTCCTGCCGGCGCTCACCGCGGCGATCGCCGATGCGACGGGGCTGCGCTTCACCGCTCTGCCGGTCACCCCCGACCGCGTCTTCGCCGCGCTCGAGAAGCGCCAGCGCGAAAAGAGTGCCCCAGGCAAGGCCGCCTGATGGAAGCGCTGCCGGAATTCACGCTGCTGCGGCCGCAAAGCCTCGCCGAGGCGGTCGCGGCCCGGGCGGACCATCCGGGGGCGCGACTCCTCGGCGGCGGTACCGATCTCGTCGTCAATATCCGGCGCGGCATCGAGGCGCCGCCGCAGCTCATTGACATGACGGGGGTCGCCGAGCTCAAGGCGATCAAGGCCGATGCCGCTGCGCTCGAGATCGGCGCGAGCGTGACGCTGGCGCAGCTCGCCGAGCATCCCGGCATCGTCGCGCATTACCCGGTGCTGGCCCAGGCCGCGCATTCCATCGCCGGCCCGACGCAGCGCCAGATGGGCACGGTCGGCGGCAATCTCTGCCTCGATACGCGCTGTATCTATTACAACCAGAGCGACTGGTGGCGCAGCGCCAATGACCACTGCCTCAAGACCACCGGCGAAATGTGCCATGTCGCACCGAAGAGCCGCGGCGTGTGCTTCGCCACCTTCAGCGGCGATCTCGCGCCCGCGCTGTTGACGCTCGGCGCCGAGGTCGATCTCATCGGTCCCGAAGGCGCCCGCCGCCTGCCGCTCGGCGCGCTCTATATCGGCCATGCCCGGCATGGCGCGGGCACCGGCGACGGCAAGAACTATCTCTCGCTTGCCCCGGGCGAGATCGTGACGCGGGTGCGCGCGCCGGGCGATCCGGCGTTGCGCTCCGGCTACGACAAGATCCGCATCCGCCGCTCGATCGAGTATCCCGTGGCCGGCGTCGCCGCGGCGCTGAAGCGCGAGGGCGGCGTTTTGACCGATCTCCGCATCGCCTTCACCGGCACCAATCCGCGGCCGG
>JASHUO010000902.1 GCA_030039975.1 Alphaproteobacteria bacterium | reverse complement strand
TGGTTGCAGCCGACCAGCCTCTCGACCAGCGACCGTCTTGAGCGGCGGCGCGAGAAAGGGCTCGACGGTGGAACGCGCCTCCGCCGTGAAACAGCCGAGCCGGTCAAGCACCGTCGCCATGGCGAGTTCCGCCGCACGGGCGCCGCCATCATCGATCTTGAGCGCGACACCCAGCCCGAGCGTGGGAAGCGCTGCAGCGAACACGCCTTCGGCGCCGGGCTTCAGGCGCACGGCAGCGCCCGCAACACTCATCAGCGTCGTCGTCATGCCGCCGGTGCCGTCGACCAGGAGCGGCGCCGCAGCCATGGCGTCGAGGAGCCGCTGGGCGGCGGCCCGCCGCGTCTCGCTCAGACCTGAGGGATCGGCCAGCCGCGCCATCGCCCTTGCCAAAGCGCGCAGCGGCAGGGCGATGACGGGAATGCCGCAGCCATCCCGGCCGCGCGGCGCCCGAGAGAGGTCGAGGCCCGCCATCTCGCCGACGGTCTCGGCAACGCGCCGCTGAACCGGATGGTCGCTCTCGATATAGCCGCGGGTTGGCTCGTGCAGCCACAGCGCCGTGGTCAGGAAGCCGGCATGCTTGCCCGAGCAATTGTTGTGGAGCTGCGACGGCGCGCCGCCCGCCCGCAACAGCGCCGCGTAGGATGGGTCGTGCCGCGGCGGATGAACGCCGCATTCGAGATCCGCTTCGCTGAGGCCGATTTTGCCGAGCCACGCCGCAACCTTCTCGATATGCGGGGGCTCGCCGCGGTGGGAGGCGCAGGCCAGGGCCAGTTCCTCCGGCCCAAGCCCCAATCCGTCCGCCGCACCCGTCTCGATCAGCGGCAAGGCCTGGATCGGCTTCAGGGCGGAACGGGGATAAACGAGTCGGTCCACATCGCCCAAGGAACGCGCGACCTTGCCGGCGGCATCCACGACCGCGACCGCGCCGCGGTGAACGCTTTCCACCATCCCGCCGCGGATGATCTCGACGAGGATCGGCGAAGGTTCGTCACGGGGAACGGTCACGGCGAGCGCCCGGCCTAATGTTTTGCCGCGCAACTATGCGCCCGGTTCCGAAGGAATGACGGTCCACGACTCGCGGCAGGTCGTCGCAGGCTGGCGAAGCGCCGGTCACACCGTGGACACGGGCAGAGGGCCCGGTATATGAGAACGGAGGTAGCACTTTTGCACCGGTGAGTCTCGCCCCCATGGATTGCCCGGCACATCTGCGCGGCCTGAACCCCGGCCAGCGGGCAGCCGTGGAATACGGCATCGGCGGCGGCGCGACGGCAGCGCCCGGTCCGCTTCTGGTCATCGCCGGCGCCGGGACCGGGAAGACCAATACCCTCGCCCATCGCGTCGCCAATCTGATCCTGGCCGGCACGCCGCCCGACCGGATCCTGCTGCTCACCTTCACGCGCCGCGCCGCCGCCGAGATGACCGGCCGGGCGCAACGCATCCTGGCAGCGGCACGCGCGGGGAAGCCCGGCGCCGCGGCAAGCGGCGGCGAGATCGCCTGGTCCGGCACCTTTCACGCCATCGGCAACCGCTTGCTGCGCGCGCACGCCGACAGCATCGGTCTCGACCCCTCCTTCACCGTGCTCGACCGTGCCGATGCGGCGGACCTGCTCAATCTCGTCCGCAGCGATCTCGGGCTCGCCCAGCAGGCGGCGCGCTTTCCGCGCAAGGATACGTGCCTTGCCATCTATTCGCACACGGTCAACGCGCAGTGCCCGCTGAGCGACACGCTCGAGAGTGCCTTCCCCTGGTGCGCGGAATGGGAAGCGGAATTGAAGGGGTTGTTCGGCGGCTATGTCGAAGCCAAGCAGCGCGACAATGTGCTCGATTACGACGACCTCCTCCTCTACTGGGCGCAGATGATGGAGGAGCCCGCGCTCGCTCGGCTCGTCGGCGCGCGTTTCGACCACGTGCTGGTCGACGAGTACCAGGACACCAATGCCTTGCAAGCGCGGATCCTGCTGCGCCTCAAGCCCGACGGAAGCGGGCTGATGATCGTCGGTGACGACGCACAGTCGATCTACTCGTTTCGCGCGGCAACGGTGCGGAACATCTTGGACTTCCCGCAACTGTTCACGCCACCCGCGCAAATCGTCGCGCTGGAGCAGAACTATCGCTCGACGCAGCCGATCCTCCACGCCTGCAACGCCATCATCGCGCCGGCGGGCGAAGGCTTCCGCAAGCAGCTTTTCTCGGATCGGCCCTCCGGCGAGCGGCCGCAACTGGTCGTCGCCGCCGATGAAGCGGCGCAGGCCGACTACGTCGCCGAGCGCATCCTTGAGCATCGCGAGGCCGGGATCGACCTGAAGCGGCAGGCGGTGCTGTTCCGCGCCGGTCACCACAGCGACTTGCTCGAAATCGTGCTTGCGCGCCACGGCATTCCCTTCGTCAAATATGGCGGCCTCAAGTTCCTCGAAGCGGCGCATGTCAAAGACATGCTCTCGGTGCTGCGCTGGATCGAGAATCCCAGGGACATCGTCGCCGCATTCCGCGTCCTGCAATTGCTGCCGGGCGTCGGCCCTGCGACGGCGCGCGCGGCGCTGACGCAGCTCGCGAAAGCGGGGTGGGATTTCGCCGCGCTTGCCGATTTCCCGGCGCCATCCGCTGCCGCGTCCGACTGGCCGGAGCTCTGTGCCCTGCTATCGGGGCTGCGCGACGCGGCGACCCCCTGGACGGGACAGATGGCGTTGGTTCGCCGCTGGTATCTGCCGCATCTCGAGCGCCTGCACGACAATGTCGGCGCACGCGCCGCCGACCTCGATCAGCTCGAGCACATCGCCGGCACCTATGCGACGCGTGGCGCCTTCCTGACGGAGCTGACCTTGGATCCGCCGGAAGCCACCAGCGCCGAAGCGCGCCCGCCGCATCTCGATGAGGATTATCTCATCCTGTCGACCATCCATTCGGCCAAGGGCCAGGAATGGGATGCGGTGTTCCTGCTCAACGTCACCGATGGCTGCATCCCCTCCGACATGGCGGTGGGCAGCCCTGAACAAGTGGAGGAGGAGCGCCGCTTGCTCTATGTCGCCATGACCCGCGCCCGGCACCACCTGCACCTGGTGCAGCCGACGCGCTTCTTCCGCAGCCATCAGCATCGCCATGGCGATGCTTACGTCATGGCGATGCGCAGCCGGTTCATCGCCGACAGCATGCTGTCGCTCTTCGAGCGGATCGTGCCCGGCCGCAACGGCCAAGGCGCGCCACCCTCATCGCCAGCGGCGGTTCGGGTGAATGTCGCGGCGCGGATGCGGGAGATGTGGAAGTAGCCTAGAGCCGGCCGGTGTGGGGTGCAGTGGTACCATCTTACGACCGCGCTCTTTGACATCGTGCAGGATGTTTCACGTGTGACACGCCGGGGGCGTAGCTCGAAGAAATGCCGCCGGTGTACACCGGGGACGTAGCTCGCTCCCGGCGCCAAGGCGCCGGCTGGGCCGTACCCGCTGATATCCGAGCAGACTGCGATGCGGACTCTCAATATCCCAAATTCGTGTCGACTTCCTGCAAAAGCCGGCCGCCGCCTTCGATGCTGCGGATGTTCGCGACGATCTCGGTCGCGAGCTGAAGCACGGTCGGCCGCCGCGCCACATGGGGCATCACGGTGATTTTTGGATGCGACCAGAGCGGACTTTCCCGTGGCAGAGGCTCGGGCCACAGGGCGTCCAACGCGGCATAGGACAATTGTCCGGAATCGAGCGCTTTGATCAGGTCCTCGCCTACCACATGTTTGCCGCGCCCGACATTCACCAGCATCGCTCCTCTCGGCATCATCGCAAAGGTACGGGCGCAGAGGATGCCCTCCGTCTCTTGCGTCAGCGGCAACAGGCAGACGGCGATATCGGTTTGTGCGAGAAACGATTGAAGCTGCTCGCTGCCGTAAAACAGCGGAATCTCGGCGCTCTCGCGCGGTCTTCGAACCCAAGCCGAAACCGGGAAGCCGAGCGACTTCAACACCAGTGCCGGCGCTTTCGCCATCATGCCGTAGCCGAGGAAGCCGATCCGCCGCTGCTCGGGCCGGGCGATCGGCACCCGGCGCCACTCCCGATTGGCCTGAGCCGCCTGGTAAGCCGGCATGTCGCGGTGAAAGCGCAGAACATGCATGACGACATATTCCGTCATCATGGGATCGCCGCCCGGCGGCTCGATCTTGCCGAGCGGGACCTTGGGCAATTTGGGATGCCGGACAAAGCCGTCCACTCCGGCCGAGCGGCTGAACATCGCTTTCAGTTTCGGGAAGGCGGGAAGCGCGTCGAAATCGGGATGCATGAAGGCGAGATATTCGATATCCCTGAGCTCTCCCGCCTCGGGCCACAGGCGAATGTCCAGTTCGGGGATCTTCTCCCTGAGGGTATCGCGCCATGCCTTCGCGTTGCCGATATATTTGTCGAGATCGACGATGAGCAGCGCCATGTTCCCTCCCGCAGCCGGCAGACGGGTGCTCCCGTCGCCTTGGGCGAAGGCCATTATGGCGGGCCGCAGCCGATTTATCTCTCGCGATTTCCGCGCTCGCCGATCGGGGGCGGCGATGGCGCCCGACTCCCGCGAGCCGCCTTCGCCGATGCGAAGGGAACTCGGTTAAGACGGCACGTTCGAGAGCAGCGGGCCCAGCCCTTCGGCGATCGTCAGATGCGCGATCACCGCGTCGCGCAGCTTGGCATAGGGCAGGTTGGCCAGCATCGCCGCTTGCACGACAGCCATGACCTCGCCGGCCTCGGCGCCGATCATGGTGAAGCCGAGAATGCGCTCGTCGCTGCCGCCGACGAGGACCTTCATGAAGCCTTGCTTTTCGTCCGTGGTCTCGGTCCGCAGCACGGCACTCATCGGCAGTTTCGCGACGCGCGCTTTGATGCCCTGGCGCTGCGCCTCGCTCTCGCTGAGGCCGATATGGGCGAGCGGCGGATCGGTGAACACGCAGTAAGGCACCAGGCGATCGTGGATGCTGCGCTTCCCACCTGCGAGATTGTCCCGGATGATGCGAAAATCGTCGACGGAGACATGGGTGAATTGCGGGCTGCCGGCGCATTCTCCCATGGCCCAGACATTGGGCGCCGTCGTCTCGAGCCGCTCGTTGACGCGGATATAGCCGCGCGCGTCCAGCTGCACCTTGGCTTCGTCGAGCCCGATGCCGGCGGTATTCGGAATGCGCCCCACCGCAACCAGGATGTCGCTGCCCTCGATCTTCTGCTCGCCCGAGGGGGTGCGCACGCGCAGGCTGACCTTGTCGCCGGATCGGCCCTGCACCTCGAGGGTCTCGCTCGCCAAAAGAAATTGAATGCCTTCCTCGGCAAGGATCCGCTGCATGGCCTGCGCAATGTCGGGATCTTCCCGGCTCAGGACCTGAGGCGTTGATTCGATGACCGTTACACGGCTGCCGAAGCGGCGATAAGCCTGGGCCATTTCAAGACCGACATAGCCGCCGCCGAGCAGGATCAGATGAGACGGCACATAGTCGAGCTCGAGGGCCTCGATGTGTGTCAGTGGCCGAGCGGCGGCGAGACCCGGAATGCCGGGGATCGCCGCGTGGCTGCCGAGGTTGAGAAAAACCTGCTCGGCGGCCAGCAAGCGCGTCCCGCCGTCATTCAGCTGCACCTCGAGGGTTTTCGGCGACACGAAGCGCCCGCTCCCCATGATCAATTCGGCGCCGCTCGCCTTGAAGTTCTGGAGATGGAAGGCGACCTCGCGTTCGACCATGTCGCGCTTGCGCTGGCGAACCTTCGCCATGTCGATCGTCGGTGGACCGGTCAAAGTGCCGAACTGCGCCCCATGCCGCACGAGATGCGCGACCCGCGCGCTCCAGACCTCATTCTTGCTGGGCATGCAGGCAATGTTGGGACAAGAGCCGCCGATCCAGCGGCGCTCCACGGCGGCCGTCCGCCGCCCCGCGCGCGCCAAGTGCCAGGCCAGCAACTTGCCGCCTTGTCCACTGCCAAGGATAAGGACTTCCAGCCGCTCCGGTTGAGACATGAGCTTCCTCCCTATACCACACAAACCGCATCACCAAGGCGCTTGCGAGACTAGGTCAACGCATTTGTCGCCGCACCTGTGGCAGAGAAAAGATTCATCACGGGGGACACAATGTTGCCCGTTGCGCATGATTTACGGTGGCCGCGCCGCGGTGATATCGTTCAGCCTCCGAATGGATGTTCGCGCCAGAGCTGAAATCTGGAAGGGTCAGGTTCGTCCTCGAGGATGGTCGTTGCCGCCCGTCGATCTCTGGGTGATGCTTCCGACGGGGCAACAAGCCAGCACCGAAGCCCGCGCCTGTGCACGCTTCATCGAGACGCAACTGTCGAACGGAGACGCTTAGCGCTCGCACGCGACCGAAGCCGGGTGCATCATGACGCCGTCGTTCGACTTTGGCGTGGATCAACCTCGCCATCCCTGCGTACCATTACAAGTCTACCGGCATGCCAAGGAGGAGAGATCCATGCCACGCGCCGCTGGGTTTGTCGCACTCCTTGGAGCGCTATCGCTTGCCGCCTGCGCCGCGCCGTTGCCGGCGGGGCCCTCCGTGATGGTGCTGCCGGCGCAGGGCAAGAGCTTCGCCGATTTCCAACAGGACGATACCACCTGCCGCGAGTTCGCCGCGAACCGGATCAGCAATGCTTCGCCCGGTGCCGCCGCCAATCAAAGCCTGATCAACAGCGGTGCCCTTGGCACCGTGCTCGGCGCGGCAGCCGGCGCGGCCATCGGCGCCGCGACGGGCGGAGCGGCGGCGGGCGCGGCGATCGGCGCGGCCAGCGGCCTTGTGCTCGGAACCGCCAGCGGGGCCGGTGCCGCGAGCTACACCGGCGTCTCGCTGCAGCGCAGCTATGACATGAGCTATGTGCAGTGCATGTCGGCCAAGGGCGAGAGCGTACCGGCGGCAGCGCTGAGCGCGGCTCGGCCCTACCCGTCGCCTTATCCCTACTACGGCGGCTGGCCCTATCCGTACTACGCCGCCTTTTACCCTTATCCCTACCCCTACGGTTATTACTATCCCTACTGGGGCTACTAGGCCGCGCCGCCCTCGCATTCGTCGAGAAGCCAGGCGCGGAATTGCTGGAGCGCATCGCTCGCCGCGACGGCGCGATAGACCAGGAACCAGCCCGTGCCGCGCAGCATCTCGGCCGGCGCCAGCGGCGCCACCAAGCTGCCGGAAGCGAGCTGATCGGCGATGAGCGCGCGGTCGAGCAGCGCAACCCCGAGCCCGCGCGCCGCCGCCTCGGCGGCAAGCCGCTCATCGCCGAAGCTCAAGCGCCGCGTGCTCGCCGTGACGATGCCGCTGACGCCGAAGAAATCCGCCCAGTCCTCGGGCTGCGACAGGGCTTCCAGCAGCGTGTGTCCGGCGAGCGCTTCGGCCGCGCCGCCGCTGACCGGGTGGCTTTGGACATAGCGCGGGCTGCATACCGGGATGCGGCGATCGACGAAGAGGAAATCGCAACCAAGCTCACCGCGCCAACCGGCGCGACCGAAGCGGATCGTGGCGTCGATGTCGCTGCCCGGCTCGATCAGCCGTTCCGTCGCGGTGAGCGTCAGCGCGACGCCGGGGGCTCGGCGCTGGAAACGGTCGAGGCGCGGCAACAGGAAACCCGCGGCAAAGCCCGCGGGCGACGCCAAGCGGAGCGGCGCCGCCGCTGTGGCGGACCCCTTGAGCCGCAGCAGCGAAGCCGCGATCGTGTCGAGCGCCTCGGTCAGCACCGGCAGCAGCGCGCGCGCCGCCTCGGTTGGCGCCAGCGATTGCGGCCGCCGCTCGAACAGCAGGGCGCCGAGCCGCGCCTCGAACGCGCGCACCTGCTGGCTCACCGCACCCGGCGTGACCCCGAGCTCGGCAGCGGCCGCCGCGAAGCTGCCGAGCCGGGCCGCCGCCTCGAAGGCACGCAGCCCGTTGAGCGGTGGGAGTGGTGCACGGGCCATGGGGACCATTAGAAAAACTAATTCTATTGAGCAAGATAATTCGTTTGTGACAGCAGCGTCCAGCCGCCAAAGTCGGAGAACGGCGCCAGCCACAAGTTTTTCTCTGCCTCTCGAAGGAGGAGCCCGTGCCTGAGACCACCGCCCCGCTGCATCTTCGCCCCGCCGAGGCAGAGGACATGCCGGAGATCGTCCGGATTTATGCGCATTACGTTGCCACCAGCGTCTACACCTTCGAGGAGGTGGCGCCCGATGCAACCGAGATGACCCGGCGCTGGCGGCAGATCCGTGAGCCCGGGCTGCCCTGGCGCGTCGCCGAGCGGCGCGCCGGCGGCATCGTCGGCTATGCCTACGCCGGGCGTTTCCGCGCGCGCTCGGCCTATCGCTACACGGTGGAGAACTCGGTCTATATCGCGCCCGACCAGGTGCATCGCGGCATCGGCCTTGCCTTGATGCGCGACCTCATCCGCGACTGCAGCGATCTCGGCTATCGCCAGATGATCGCCGTGATCGGCGACAGCGCCAACGAGGCATCGATCCGTCTTCACACGCGGCTCGGCTTCCGCACCATCGGCCATGAGGTCGCGGTGGGGCTCAAATTCGGCCGCTGGGTGGATGTTGTGCAGATGCAGCTTGCGCTCGGCGAAGGCGGGCGCTCGATTCCGGCCGCCCAGCCGACCGGTTACGCCCGCGCATGAACCGGGGCTGGCCGCTCGTCGCCGCGCTGGCCTTTGCCCAGCTCGTCTCCTGGGGATCGATCTATTACAGCTTCTCGCTCTTCGTCGTGCCGATGGAGAACGAGCTCGGCTGGAGCCGCGAATGGCTGAACGGCGCGCTGTCGGCGGGGCTGCTCGCCGCCGGGCTCATGGCCTATCCCGTCGGCGCGCTGATCGACCGCGGCCATGGCCGAGCGGTGATGAGCGCCGGCTCGCTGCTCGCCGCGCTACTGCTGGCGGCGTGGTCCCGGGTCGCAAGCCCGGCAGTCTTCTATCTCCTCTGGCTCGGGCTCGGCGTGGCGCTCGCGGGGACGCTCTATGAGCCGGTCTTCGCCGTGCTCACGCGCCGCTTCCCCGACAGCTACCGCACACGCATCACCGCACTGACGTTGATTGGCGGCTTCGCCAGCACGGTCTTCGTGCCGCTCACCCAGCTCTTCATCGCGTCCTTTGGTTGGCGCGACGCGCTGCTGCTGCTGGCGCTCACCAACCTCGCTTTGGCACTCCCCGTGCATGCCTTGCTGCTCGGCGAGGATCGCGCGGATCGGAGCGCGCCCGCGCGCGCGGCGGCGACGCGGGCGCTCGACCGGGCCGCACTCCATCGCGCCTTGCACCACCCGGTGTTCTGGGCGCTCGCCCTGTGCTTTACCGCCTATTACGCCAATTTCGCCGCGCTCACCTTCCATATCATTCCGCTCCTGACCGAGCGGCGCGTGGCGATGAGCGTCATCGTCACGGCGATCGCCGTGATCGGGCCCGCGCAGGTGCTCGGCCGCATCGTCCTTATGGCATTCGGCCGACGGTTCTCGGCCGCGGTCGCGGGACGGATCGCCTTCATCGCGTTTCCCGTCTCGGTGCTGCTGTTGATCGCGCTGCCGGGTACCGCCGGCCTTTTCGCCTTCGCCGCGATTTATGGCGCGGCCAACGGCATCATCACCATCGTGCGCGGCTTGGTGGTGCCGGAGTTGCTCGGGCGCGAGGCCTATGGCGCGATCAACGGCGCGCTGACGCTGCCGGCCAATGCCGCGCGCGCCGTGGCGCCGTTCGGCGCGGCACTGCTCTGGACGCTGGCCGGCGGCTATGGCGCGGTGCTGTGGGCGGTGCTCGCGGGCGGCGTCATTGCCGCGCTCGGTTTCTGGTACGCGGCGGCGCGTGGCGAGGTGAACGGCGCGCCGTGAGCCGCATCAATGCCGCCGCGCCGCCCGCATCAGGCGGAAGGGGTTGGGCAGCCAGGCGAAGCTCTCGCCGATCCGGGCGCCGAGCTTGGGCAGCGCCAGCACATCGGCGAGGCGCCGCTCGAGAAAGGCGTCGGTCTCCTCGGTCCCGGGCGAGCGGTCGTCGAGCCAATAGAGCGTCGTCGTGGCGAGCACGCCGGCGAGCAGACCGCGCTTCGTATAGAAGTTGAAATCGGTGGCGGTGTCGCCGGCCGCGTACCAGATCGCGTCGACGGTGCCGTAGAGCAGCCTGAGGCCAAGCGCCAGGTTGTGCGGCAAGGCGAGCAGCGCCAGCGCGCGCCGCACCGCTTCGCGATGGGGCTCGAGCACGTCGAGACGGGTGCGCACCGCCAGCGCGATCCGCGCGCGCACCTTCATCGCCTCCAGCTTCTTCTCCGACAGCGCCGCCAGCATGCGGCGATCGGCCCAGCGGCTGAACTCGGCAACGGCCTCGCGCGGGCCGCCCGGGAAAAGCCCGGCGAGTTCGGCGTCGTCGATGCCGATGTGCCGCGCCGCGGCGGCGAGTGCGCCGCGGCTCCAGCCGTCGAACGGCACGTCGGGCAGCAGTGCCTCGAGCAGCGCCGCGCGCTTTTCGCGTGCTTCCATCGGCCTATTCCGCCGCACGCGCGGCGCCGAGATCGATCGGATAGCGCGCGCCTTCCTCGTTGAAGACGAGGAGGCGGAGATCGGTCATGCGCTGCGGATAGAGGACGCCGTCGAGATGGTCGCATTCATGCTGCAGCACGCGGGCATGGAAGCCGGATGCGATGCGCTCGATGCGCTCCCCCTCGGGCGTCGTGCCGCGATAGCGGATGCGCGTCCAGCGCGGCACCGCGCCGCGCAGGCCCGGCACGGAGAGACAGCCCTCCCAGCCGAGCTCCTGCGTTTCGCCCAGCTTTTC
>JASHUO010000901.1 GCA_030039975.1 Alphaproteobacteria bacterium | reverse complement strand
GCGGCACGGTGCGCGGCATCGTGCGCTGGTTCGATCCGAAAAGCGGCAAGGGCGCGCTGCGCCTGCCGGGCTATGGCGATGTCGGCTTCGAAGCGCAGCTGCTTGCCGAGTCCGGCATCACGCGACTCTTCAAAGGCCAGGAAGTCGAAGCGAGCCTGAGCGAGACCGGCGGCACGCCGCAGGTGAAGCGCCTGGCGCTGCCCGGCGCGGTCAGCGCGTCGCCGCTCGGTGGCGGCGGCGTGGTCCGCGGCCGCCACGCCCGGCCGGTCGTGGTCGAGCTGAAGCGCGAAGCGCTACGCCGCGCCGCGGCGCGCGCCGAAGCGGAGCTGGTGCTGGGCTCGGGGCGGACGCGGTAAAGCGATTTACGCTTCCAGCCTTCGTCCGTAATAGCTTATTCCCAGCTCATGCCCGGGCTTGTCCCGGGCACCTACGTCGTCCAACCAGCACACCGCGCGACGTGGATGCACGGGACAAGCCCGCGCAAGACGACGGAGGACTATCGATGAGTGTCCGCCGATGCGCGTGCCCGCCTGAGCGCGCGCTCACATCGCGGCGCCGCGATTGGCGATGCCGCCGTCGATGGTGATGATGGTGCCGCTGGTGTAGCCCGAGCGGTCCGAGGCGAGGAAGACGGCCATCGCCGCGATTTCCTCGGGCGCGGCGGGACGGCCGAACGGCATGGACTTGGTCAGCTCCTGCCAGCGCCCGGCATCGCCGAGCCGGTCCTGCGCGCGCTTCTTCAGCAACGTCACGAGCCGATCGGTGGCGACGGGTCCGGGATTGATGCCGACGACGCGCAAGCCCGATTCCGGCGCCGTGCCGCCGAGCGCGCGGGTGAACGCCATGAGCGCAGCATTGCCGGTGCTGCCGGCGATGTAAGCGGAATCCATCCGCTCGCCCGCGGCGCCGATGATGTTGACGACGACGCCGCGCCGGCGCCCGCGCATCAGTGCGACATAGGCGCGGCAGAGATTGATATAGCCGAAGACCTTGAGGTCCCAGGCCGCGCGCCAGCGCGGCTCGTCGATCTCATCGAGAGTGCCGCCGGGGATCGCGCCGGCATTGTTGACGAGGATGTCGATATCGGGGAAATCGCGGGCGAGGCCGCGCGCCGCGTCGCCCACGCTCAGATCGAGCGGCACCGTGGTCACCGCGACATTGCGGAAGGCGCGGATCTCGTTCCGCGCCTCCTCGAGATCGGCGGCGGTGCGCGCCACCAGCACGAGATCGCAGCCTTCGGCGGCAAGCGCCCGTGCCACGGCGCGGCCGATGCCCTTGGATGCGCCGGTGACGAGCGCCTTGCGGCCGGCCAGATCGAGCTCCATCGTTGCCTCCCCTGCGGTTGCTCTGATTGCCACTATGCGGCAGAAGCGCGTCAACTCGCAAATTCTGACAGCTTTGCCGCGGGGCGCTGCCTTTCGACAGCCTCGGCCGCTTGGCGGCGGCGTTTCTCCGGGGATCACCCGTTCAAAGCTATAGAGCTGGCGGCGGGTGATTCTTTCTCCCTATTCTCTTAGAAGCACCCCCGCGGGTTGCCGCAAATTATTCTGTTCTGTTGTTCCCGCACCGTCTGTTGGTGCACGCTGTTGGCGATACTCTTGCCAATGTCGTTTTCGCCTCCCCCTGATTGTCCGGGCGGCGCGGAGACGATCGTCGGCGGATTCATGATGGCCGCCCACTGCTGTTTGGTGCATGGCCAATTCGGCTGCGGCGCGTCATAGAGGGGCACTTCGGCGCTCGCCGGTTCCAGATCCGTCTCCCCCACTGGCTTCCCGTTCGCGTCGCCGCGCCAATACCGAACCCCGGTGAGGTGCAGCTTGGTCAGCCCGGGGTCGAGCGTGTAGCTAATTTCCGCAACGTATGCATGCTTTGGCTGCACATGCCAATCCACGTCGATGAAGTGATCATCGACCACCGTCTCGACGCGCTCATCCGCTCGGATGCCGAAGCAAATGTCGTCCTTGCCGGCGGCAAGCGACAGGAAAGCGTATTTGGCGTGGTGAGGCGAGCATTGCCGTCGCGGAGGCAGGTATCGAAGCCGCTTGCATCTTTTCCGATGGAATAGCCGGGTCCACAGACCTGGATGCACTGCCCGCTGCCGGGCGGGCCGGGCATCTGACCCTTCCCACATTGCTGCGCGACGGCAGGCGTGACCGAGAAGAGGACCAGCGTCGCGGCAATCGCTTTCATAAATGCCCTCCTCACATCGAAACCCCACTAACGCAATTTGCAAACGCCGGCCGACAGAGTCCCAATGTTGGCCTGACCCTCTAAGCAATACGGCCGTGCGTCCCCGCCGCCGGTACCGGGCACGATGTGATAGGTCGTGACGCCCGCGTTTTGTTTGACGAATGAAACCTTGCACTGCGGGCCGCCGCCATTCTTGCGGCAGTTCGCCAGCGCAGTCTGCTCGGCCTGCTGCTGCACGGCGCTGTAGCCCGCCCCGAATGGCAAGCATTGAGATGGGGGAACGCTTGGATCGTCAGCAAGCGCGATCCACGCGCCATCGCCGTGCAGGGCGGAGCGCATGAGCGCGCAGTCCGAGCCTTTGGCCTGACAGCGTTGGAGGGCGATTTGTTGGGCTTCCTCGACTGAACTGCGCCCAAACTCGTATCCCCAAACCAGATTTTTCTGTGCATCGCATCCGACTGCTATGGCGCCGTCGGCCCAAGCGGATGACGGAATGACAGCGAGAAGCAAGGCGATGATTGATTTGATGACCCGGCCCCTCATCGCAGACCGTTCGAGCTGCGGCTGGCCCGGCCCATGCCAGGATCGCCGTGAACCCCCATAAAGCATCGTGCGTCGGATGCGGTCGGCGCGCAATTGCAGCAGTCCTGCGCATGTGCTGGAAGAGGTAGGAGAGCTGCAGCAATCACGATCGCCGATCGCATCTCGGTCCCTTCCTATTGGCGGACGTCGTGGGGTTGGCTGCTGCCTTCGTTGTGGTCGTGATTGTCGTGGTGCGGGTCTTGCTTGCCGTGATCATCATTGCGGGCGTCACGATGATCGTCGTGCTTGGGGTCGCCCTTGGCGTGCTCATCATGACGCTGATCGGGCTTGTGCTCGTCCTGCTTGTGGCAGTCCTGGCGATGTGGATCGCAATTTTCGGCGTAGGCTGGAGCGGCCAGTGCCATCGGCAGGACAAATGCTAGGCCAAGTAACAGATTGCGCATTGGTAGCCTCCCTTTGGACGACGTAGATGGACGTTCCCAGACTTTTATTAGTTGGACGACGATGAGTTGGACGACGATGAGTCAGACGAGGCCGGCGTCGACGACGATTGCGACGACTGCGACGAATTGCTCTTGGCGGGTTTCTTGCCGCTATATTGGGTGTTCGATTTGCTGTTATCGGGGACGTTCGCAGCACTATTCGCGTCGGTTTTGCCATTGACGAGGTCATCCCAGGCATCTTGCGTGTGATGCCACATCTTCCGTGCCTCGTCCTCGCCCTGTTGGACCAGAGACGAAGTGTCGTTTACCTTACTCCCGTATTGTTGAGAGTTCGCGCAGGCCGCTGCCAAACCTGCCACGATTAGAACTGCAAACTTGTTCATTGGTCGTCTCCCCATTATCGCCCGCAATGGGCCACGCGTGGACGAAGTTGGTTCGCCTCCTGCTCGGCGTGCTGGCGCTGAGCAGGAGTGGCGCTGGCATTGCGCGCCTGTTGCAGATAGCCCTTATACGCGTCTTGCAGGGTCGCGCATTTACTACGTTCACGATTTTGTGCATTGACGGAGCTGCCGCTGCTCGCACCGCCGCCCGCGCAGGTGCTCCGAACGTCGGCTTCGGCCTGGGCGAGCCGCCGCGCGTACTGCTGGCGGATCTCCGGATTGGTTGGCGAGTTCATCCGCTGCCGATTGACAGCGACGGCGAACCGGGCTTGCCGACAACGCTCTGCCTGGATCGTGGGCCAACGCAAGCCACGCCCCGTTGCCGATCAGCTCCAGCCGCAATTCCGTGCAGTCTGATCCGGTCTGTTGGTGTTGACAGGTCTGGAGGGCTTTTGGTGCGGCCTCTTCGGCGGACTTCGCACCATATTCCATGCCCCAGACGAGCGAGCCATCCGCGGTGTAGCCAAGGGCGAATGCCCCATCGACCCATGCGGGCGCGGTGAACCCCGGCGCGGCAAGCGCGCCAGCGATAGAACTCCGCATCGCAGCCTCCTCGGCGGCGCGTGCCGCTTCCCCCACTCAGCGAACGACGCTGGCTGCCAGAAGCACCTTTTTGCATGCTAACAGAGGCATGTGTCGTGCGAATTTCTCCGTCGTAACGGCGATGTAACGTGGTATGTTGTTCGAACTGGCAACCGACGGACCTTCGCCCTCTTAGAGCGAGCGAATGTCCAAGACACTCCTACTGATTGCTCGAAGTGCACAGTCAAGCGGCGATCTCGCTCGCACGCTGAAGAGCGGCGGGTTTGGCGTGGAATTGGCTGAGAGCGAAAGGCGAGCATGCGATCTGGCCCGTAGCCGTCAGATTGACGTCGCCATCGTGATGCTAGAGGGAAACAGCGACGTCGACCCTGCGCTTTTCAGGGACTTGTCCGCACTGGTGCCGGAAATCGCCGTTGTCGGCGGCAGAAATAGCAGAGCACGTGGGCTGCGAGACTGCCTTCCCGGCCTTTCGGCCATTCTCTCCGAGGTAGCCGATCCGAAAGAGACCGCACGCCGGGTACGGCAAGGACTAGATGATCAAAGCGACGGCACGGCGGCAGTTCCTCCCGTTCCAATGATGCTGGGCTTTGACGGCTGCATTCTTGATCTCGGCGGGCGATCATTTCGCAATGCGCAAGGACGCGACATCCCACTGGGACGTGCGCAATTCTCATTGCTGACGGCGCTGGTCAGAAACGCTGGTCTAGTGCTCTCCCGCGACTACTTGCGGCAGGTTGTGCCCGGACGCGGACAGGACGCATTCGATCGCAGCATTGACATGTTGGTTACGCGGCTGCGGCGCAAAATAGAACCTGATCCGAAGTCGCCACGCTTCATTCTCACGATCCCTGGAGAAGGCTACAAATTCAACGTGCGTCCGCAAGAGGTCGCCGCAACAGAACCATCGCAGGCCTCCAGCACTCGCCCTCTATATGGCGACCATCAGAACCAACGCCTCGCAATAGTGGTACTGCCTTTCACCAACTTGGGTGGGGGCGCCGAGGATAATCTGTTTGCCGAAGCACTGACCGAAAGCCTGACCACGGAGTTATCACGTAGTCTTGGCAATTTCGTCGTTGGGCTTAAGTCGGCGTCGCCACATTGCGGCAACTCGATCGATATTAGAAAGTTGGCTATCGAAAATTGCGTCGGTTACGCCGTGCGCGGAAGCGTCCAGCTCAGCGATACTCGCATCCGATTGAACGTTCAGTTGATCGACGCCCGAAGCAGCACTCAAATATGGTCCGACCGGCTTGACTATGAACGCGACGATCTCTTCGGCATGTTGGACCGGATCGCTGCCACACTCATCCGAACGTTGGAGGTCAAGCTGATAGCCGCAGAAGCACGAAGCGCCTATCGGATGTCTTCGCTCGATAGCACCCAACTGACGTTTTGTGGTTGGGACGCTTACAACCGTCGGCGCAGTCTCGGCAATCTCAGGCAGGCGGAGCGGTGCTTTACCGCGGCATTGGCGAGCAACCCGGAAAACGTTCATGCACTGACCGGCCTAGCATTGACCAAGTCGTCTTACCCTTACTACTTCACGGACGAAGAATGCGCATGCGACTTTGCCGTGGCAGAAGCCGCCGCACTTGCCGCGGTTGAACTTAACCCTGACTTAGCCAGCACACATTACGCTTTGAGCTGGGTTTACACATATAGCAATCGGCCGGAACTCGCCCTTGCGGCGGCCGAGCGGGCATTGTTGCTACGCCAAAATCATGCCCATGCCCACGCGGTAGTCGGAATGGCAAACATTTTTCTGGGGCGTGCCGACGAAGCCGAGCATCACATTCTTCGCGCGCTGACGCTAAGTCCGTGCGATCCCTTTGCCTACACATGGCGAGAATTTGCGGGCGCGGCGAAAATCTATCTCGGTGAATGGGGCAAGGCGGCAGCTTGGTTTCACAGTGCGCCGGAAGCCGAACGTTCGCACCCGTTGCACAACTTTTTTCTCGCTGCGGCGCTCGCTGGGCAGGGAAGATCAACCGAAGCCTCGACGGCCGCCCAAAGAGGCCTAGCGCTTGCTCCGACTTTTACGTTGCGTCGCTTCCAGCAAGCGCCACTCGGTAATGATCCAACCTATCTCGCTCAACGGCAGCGCATCTGCGAGGCGATGCGTGAGGCCGGAGTGCCATAGGATAGCTGATAACATTCAGTCTGCTGCCGATGGCGATATTCTCCCGACAGACAAAGTCCGGACGACAATTGACGTCAGCTATCATCGAGAGGCGGCTGTCGCGGCAGATCGGCAAGAAGCCGCCGATCGATCCAGCGCTTCGCCAACAGTTCGAACTCGAAACGCTTCGACAACTCGCCGTATCCCGCCGTGGAAATGAACCCCGCTCGTCAGCGCGTCGCTGAGCGTCGGCGGCGCACCTTGAGGCGCTCGTACCCGAGGAAAAGGGCAAAGCAGATTACACCAATCGCCACGATGCCGATGGCGAGCGGCAGCAACGTATCGACTATTGCTGAACCGATGCTATCGCCGAGAACGTGCAAGCATCGCACGATGAAATGATCGATTGCCGCCTGAATGGAAAGATTCAAGGTCAGTGCTCCACAGTTGCCGAATGCCCCCGAGGGCCGGCACTCCAACCTATGGCAAGGCCCGTGCCGCGCACCAGTGACCTACATGGTCTGGTCGATGATCTCGCTCTTGCCGAGGAGATTCGCGCTTGTCGCGCCCTCACTGACTAGACGTGCTGAAAGCGCTCCCCGTCACTCAGGGCATCGATCGACAGCGTCTTTCTTTGGGTCAGATCCGACGCGCGGACGAGCACTGCATACCGCACCCCCGTCGATCCCGCGGAACAGAGCCTCGATGCGCATCGAGAAGGGAGCGGGCGGCCGGACGCTAGGAGCCAAGTGTCGGACCGCTCGTCGCTCCCCCTACTCCGCCGCTATTCGGCCGCGGCGCGCTTCTTCGCGTAGAGACTTACTTCGTCGAAGCCCTCGCTGACCCGCCGCGCGACCACACCGAGCACGTCGGCGCTGGCCTTGCTACCCATCTCGCTCAATTCTCGAACATTGGCGATACCCTTCTCGAACGCCACCTTCGCGGCATCGAGGCCGTTGGCGAAGCGATCACCAGGAGCGCCCGGCCGGGTCCAATCGCGGAACACCGCCGATGCCTCGTCGACCGCTTCGCGCGCGATCTCACTTTGACGCTGCGCCAAAGCCCGCACGCCCTCAACGGCAAGCTGGCTCGCTTGGGTCAGCGCTTCAAGGTTCTTGCGCTGCGCGTCAGCAAGTGCCTGAAAATCAAGGCCGGGAAAACGCAAATCCCCAAACACTTCAGAGAGATCAAATAATCCGTTCGCACCTGTCGTCGTCTTTGCCATGGTCTGCTTCGCTTTTCCTGCGGATGTGAGTTGGTGATGATTGCCTACGCGGACACAGAACATCTAGCCGCCGACCAGTCCGGCAGCAACGAACTTTGGGCGCGAACGCTGGTCTGTGGTGCTCGCCTCCGGGAGCGCTCCGGTTCTTCCCTGGAAGTTGCAGCAACCGGAGTTGACGATCCGACTTGAGTTGGCGAGCCGCGCGCTTACACTGGGTTGGTATGAGATTCATCGCTCTCGGACTCGCGCTTGCGCTCGTTGCCGCTCCCGCGGTCGCGCAGCATCATGACGGCGACTACCATGGCGGCTGGCATGGGGACTATCACTATCACGGCGGCCACTTTAATTACGATGCGTGGCGCGGTGGGCGCTGGTATCACGGCTACCATGACGGCCACTTCGGCTGGTGGTGGACAGTTGGACCGGCTTTTTACTTTTACCCGGCGCCCGTCTACCCCTATCCCGTGCCCTATCCGGCGGAGATAGCCGCGCCGCAACCGAATGTGTGGTACTACTGCCCGACCGCTGGTCAGTATTATCCCTACGTGCCCTCCTGTAACGTGCCGTGGCAGCCAGTAGCGGCTCAACCTGCTGCGCCTCCTCAGCCTGCGGCACCGCCGCAGGGCTATCCACAGCAGGCGCCGCCGGGCTATCCGCAGCAGGCGCCGCCAGGCTATCCGCAGCAGGCGCCACCGGGCTATCCGCAGGAACCGCCGCCAGGCCCGCAGGGAGCGCCTCCGCCGCAGTAATAGAGTGGATGCGCATCGACGAAAAAGATCGGATCGTCGATTTATCTTGTGCCCGCTTGCGCCACGCGCGGTTTTCTCCTCCTGGTCGAGGTGCATCAGACCGCCGCGAGCATCAACCGCCATCTCCCTGGACGCGGCGCTAGTTCTGCGGCAGAACCGCGCTCTCGACCATCGCTTCGACGGAGCCCCCCATGACCGAGACCGCTCTCATCGTCGGCGCCGGCAGCGGCTTGAGCGCCTCGCTCGCCCGGCTCTTCGCGCGCGAGAAGATGCGCGTCGCGCTGGCGGCGCGCCACACCGACAAGCTCGTGCCGCTTCTGACCGAGACCGGCGCACGCGCCTGGCCTTGCGACGCCAGTCTTCCCGATAGTGTGACCGCGCTCTTCGCCGCCATCGAAGCCGAGCTCGGCGCGCCCGACATCGTCGTCTACA
>JASHUO010000900.1 GCA_030039975.1 Alphaproteobacteria bacterium | reverse complement strand
CGCGAATGGCAGGAGCTCGGCTACAGCGACGCGATGATGGAGAAGATCTTCCACGCCAACGCCGAGCGGCTTTTGGGATTGTGAGCGAATTCGCGTGATGTAGAAGCCTATCTCTCTCTTTCGTCGTCCCCGCGAAAGCGGGGACCCATGCCAATGGATTCCCGCTTTTCGCGGGAATGACGAAAATGTTTAAGCTAAATGGCGACCTAACTTGAGCTCTTGTGGCGCGGCTGGAGCCCGGCGATCAGCAGGCGGAAATGGCGGCGGAGCGCGGCGAGGCCGCTGTCGAGGTCGGGCTTGGGCGCGCCCAGCCAGTGACGGATCTCGCCGGCATAGATCGAGAACAGGGTGTAAGCGATTTCATCGGCATCCTCGCCGCTGCCGATCTCGCCGCGGCGCTGCGCCGCCCGCACTACCTCGGATAGCCGCACTAACACCTCGCTGCGCCCATGCTGGAAGCGCCGCGCCTGCGGCCCCGCGGAATAGAAGGTGAGCTCCTTGAGGATGATGCGCGACAGGTTGGGCTGCCGGCCGAAAAAGTCGAAGAAGCCGTGGAAGATTGCGACGAGCCGCTCGAGCAACGCCGCATCGGCCGGCGCTTCGGCGAAGGCGCGCTGGTTCATCGCCTCGATATCGTCGTTGATGATGAGGAAGAGCAGGTCGCGCTTGTCGGTGGCATAGGAGAAAAGCGTGCCGAGCCCGACCCCGGCCTGCGCCGCGATGTCGCGCAAGGTGGTGGCGTCGTAGCCGCGGCGGATGAAGAGGCGCCGCGCAGCGCGGCTGATCTTCTCCAGCTTCTCGGCCTTGTTGCGCTCGCGCCGGCTCGACGCTTTCTGGCGAAGCTGCAAGATCGCCCCCGAGGTTCTGCGCGTCGCCTTAGCATGGGAAGACGCGGCGCGGCAAGCTTCCGTCGTTGACGGGTCGGGAGCGTGTTCCTACGTTGAATAGGCTCGATCTTGCCGAGCTTGCCGGCGATCAGGGAGGCGGCGCAGCGACATGAGCAAGTTCGGCGTAGGCCAATCCGTCCCGCGCAGCGAGGATCCGCGCTTCCTCACCGGGCGCGGCCGCTATGTCGACGATATCGTTGTGCCGCACATCGCGCAGGGCTATGTCCTGCGCTCGCCTCATGCGCATGCGCGGGTGAGGCGCATCGACACGGCGGCCGCGACGGCGGTGCCGGGCGTTCTTGCCGTGCTGACCGGCGCCGATGCCGCCGCCGACAAGCTCGGCGGTATTCCAGTGGTCGTGACCCCTGTCGCCTGGGGTGGCCCGCCCGGCCATCAGCCGCTCCATCCCGTGCTGGCGCGCGACCGGGTGCGCCATGTCGGTGATCCCGTCGCCTTCATCGTTGCCGAGACGGCGCATGCCGCGCGCGACGCGGCCGAGCTCGTCGAGGTCGACTACGAGGCGCTGCCGGCGGTGGCGGCGACGGCCGAAGCGGCGGCGCCCGGCGCGCCGCTCGTCTGGGACGAGGCGCCCGACAACGTCGCCTATGCCCTGGAGCGCGGCGACAAGGGCGCGACCGATCGCGCCTTCGCCAGTGCCGCGCATGTGACGCGGCTCGGCCTCGTCAACAACCGCCTCTCCGCCAATGCGATGGAGCCGCGGGTCGCGCTCGGCGCCTACGAAGCCTGGAGCGGCCGCTTCACTCTCCATACCAGCTCGCAAGGCCCGCACAAGCTGCGGCCGCTGCTGGCGCGTGCGATCTTCCGCAAGCCCGATCGCGATTTCCGCATCATCTGCCCCGATGTCGGCGGTGGCTTCGGCATGAAGGGCGGCGTCTATCCCGAGGATGTTCTGGTGCTCTGGGCGGCGCGCCGTCTCGGCCGGCCGGTGAAATGGGTGGGCGAGCGCGCCGAAAGCCTGATGAGCGACACGCATGGCCGCGACGCCGTCAGCGCGGCCGAGCTGGCGCTGGACAAAGACGGGAAGTTTTTGGGGCTCCGCGTGCGCTCGGATCACGCGCTCGGCGCCTATCTCTCCTTCAGCTCCGCCGTGCCGGCGGCGCTCGGCTCGCTCGCCTATGTCAATGTCTACGACATTCCCGCGGTGCACGTGGCGGTGCGCGGCGTCTTCACCCATACCACCTGGACCGGACCCTATCGCGGCGCGGGCAAGCCCGAATCGGTCTATGTCATCGAGCGCCTCATCGACCAGGCGGCGCGCGAAATGGGCCTCGACCCGGCCGAGCTGCGCCGGCGCAATTTCATCGCCGCCGAACGGCTCCCCTGCAAAACGCCGCTCAACCTCGTCTATGACAGCGGCAGCTTCGCCGCGGTTCTGGAAAAGGCGCTCGCTGTGGCCGATTGGCAGGGCTTTGCCGCGCGCCGCGCGCAATCCGAACAGGCGGGCAAGCGGCGCGGCATCGGGCTTGGCTATTTCATCGAGATCGCCGCGCCCTTCAACGACCGCATGGAGATCCGCTTCGACGATGCCGGCGCGGTCACCGTGCTCGCGGGGACCCATAGCCACGGCCAAGGGCACGAGACGGTTTATGCGCAGATGGTGTCGGACTGGCTCGGCGTTCCCTTCGACAGCATCCGCGTGCTGCAGGGGGATACCGATCTCGTCGGCTACGGCCGCGGCACTTATGGCTCGCGCAGCATGACGATCGGCGGCTCGGCGCTGAGGCAGGCGGCCGATCTCGTCATCGAGAAGGCGCGCGCCATGGCGGCGCATCTGCTCGAGGCGGCGCCTGTCGATCTCGTTTTCGCCGAAGGCAAATTCACCATCGCCGGCACCGACCGCGCCATCGCGCTCACCGAGATCGCCAAGCGCGCTTATGCCCCGGTCGGCTGGCCGGCGCAATTCGGCATCGGCCTCGAAGCCGTGGGCGGCTTCACGCCGACCGCGCCCAACTTCCCCAATGGCTGCCATGTCTGCGAGCTCGAGATCGATGTCGAGACCGGCAAGGTCGCGATCTGCCGCTACACCGCCGTCGACGACAGCGGCATCATCATCAACCCGCTGCTCTTCGAGGGGCAGATCCATGGCGGCATCGCCAT
>JASHUO010000899.1 GCA_030039975.1 Alphaproteobacteria bacterium | reverse complement strand
GGCGGGCGACAGCGATTGCGTGCAATCGCGAGAGCCCGCACCGTGCGGACAATTCTCCTGGTTCCTTAAGCTCGGGCGCAAGGATCGATGCTCCCCGGAACAGCTCGTCGCCGGCGATGGCGCGTATACAATCGCGCGCCCGTGAAATAGAATAGCCGTCACCTCACAAGATCATTGCTCTGTCTCGTAACCTCCGGGCGAGGGGCCTCTTCGTGGTCCGCTCCCCGTGAGGGGAGATGCTCGTCGACATGGGAGGTGCGCTATGATGAAACGCGTAGGCATGCTTGCCATCGTGACGCTGGCTCTCGCCGCGCCGGCCCTCGCCCAGCAGGCGATGGTCACCGACCAACAGAAGCAAGCCGTCCAGGCTGCGATCGATAAGTACATTACGGCCAATAACGGGAAGGACGCTAAGGGACTGACTGACCGCTTCACCGAAGATGCTACCATCGTCGGCACTTACGTGCCCGGAACTTTGATAGGACGGCCGGCGGTCGAGAAATACTTCACCGATGCCGCCCACCAGGGTCAGCTCGATTCAAATCTAGCCATCGAGGTCGATCCTAAATCCTTTGCTTCGCTAGGGAACGACATGATCCTGGTGAGCGGGACTTGGGCGGGCACCACCCCCATGCCGCCGGTTGCCCAGGCCAACACGAACGCATCGACCCAGCAGAGCGGGACCAGCCAACCGCCCTCCCAGCTGGCCCTCAAGCCGGGGGACAGGGAGCATGGCAGCTGGACGGCGATCGATGTGGTGCGCGGCGACGACGTGCTGATCCGTTCGCTGAGCTACAACGTGGGCCTCGCAGCGCCCGCGAAATAGCTGATCCGCGCTGAGATAACGTGGCCCCAGCCGCCCACGAGGGGCCACGCCGTCATTGTCGAAAGACGCGGCTGGCACGCGCGCCGCGAAGCCTCTACTTTGTCTGAGAGTTGCAAGCGGCTCGCGAGAACCGATGTTCCCCGAACGCCTCATCACCGGCTATCGCACGTTTCTCGGCGGGCGCTTTGCCCATGAACGCTCGCGCTATGAGATGCTCGCCGAGACCGGCCAGCGGCCGGAGGTGATGGTCATCGGCTGCATCGACAGCCGGGTCTCACCGGAAGTCATCTTCGATGCCGCGCCGGGCGAGCTGCTGATCGTACGCAACGTCGCCAACCTCGTGCCGCGCTACGACCCGGATCGCGTGTCGCAGCAAGGCACCCCTGCGGCGCTCGAATTCGGCGTCCAGGCGCTGCGGGTCAAGCACATCGTCGTCCTCGGCCATGCCTTCTGCGGCGGCA
This sequence comes from Alphaproteobacteria bacterium, assembly GCA_030039975.1. Taxonomy (GTDB): domain Bacteria; phylum Pseudomonadota; class Alphaproteobacteria; order ATCC43930; family CGMCC-115725; genus DAHUYF01. The sequence goes on along the minus strand of JASHUO010000899.1, from coordinate 1,292 downwards.
TCCGCGCGTTCGCCGACGAGCAGGAGCCGCTCTCGCCGGGCGATTTCATCGGCCGGTGGATGGCGCAGATCGCGCCCGCGGCGGCAAGCCTCGGGGCGCGCCGCACGGGCGAGGACGCCGATTATCTGCGCCGCCTCGAATTCGCTTCGGTCGAGCTCAGCCTCAGGAACCTGATGACGTTTCCCTGCATCCGCATCCTGGTCGAGCGCGGCACGCTCGAGCTGCACGGCGCCTATTTCGGCATCGCCGCCGGCCGCCTGCTGCTGCGCGATCCCGCCACCGGCCGTTTTGAGCCCGTGACGGAATAACGGCCGCGAGCGACCCCTCTACCGCTCCAGCAGGTCCGTCATGGCGCGCTCGAGATGGCGCAGATTGTTGCAGACGCCGGCATAGTGGCAATAGGGGCGGTAGCGCAGCATCTCGCTGTCGCCCGAGCCCCAGAGCGATTCCGGCTCCGGGTTGAGCCAGATCAGCCGCTTGCAGCGCTTCGACAGGCTCTCGAGCAGGTCACTGCGGGGATTACCGTAGTTGCTGCGCCCATCGCCCATGATAATGACGCTGGTGCGCTGATCGACGCGGTCGAGCCAGCCAGCGGCGAAATCCTCGAGCGAGCGGCCGTAATCGCTCGAGCCGAAGCCGATCTCGCGCAGGATCAAGGCAATCGCCGGCTCGATCTCGTTGCGCTCCAGGATGTCGCTGACCTCGACGAGGCGGTCGGAGAAGGCGAAGGCGCGCAGCCCCGCCATCACCTCGTGCATGCTGTAGAGGAACAGCAGCAGGAAGCGCGCCACCGACGCGACCGAGCCGCTGACATCGCAGATCGCCATCACTTTCGGGCGCTCGATCTTCCGCCGCTTCCAGCTGGTGCGGAAGAGCATTCCCTCGGTCGCCATGTTCTGGCGCAGCGTGCGGCGCAGATCGAGCTGGCCACGCCGCGCCCGGCGCCGCACCTGCGCATGGCGCGAGGCGAGGCGCTTGGCGAGGCGCCGCACGATGCCGTGCATGCGCTGGAAATCGCTGCGGTCGAGGGCGGTGAGTTTAACACTGCTCAGAAACTCCTCGCGCATCGCTTCGGTCCGGCCATCGGCATACAGCGCCATCTGGCGCTTGACGAAATCGCGCACCCCCTCCGCGAGGCGGCGCCGCTGCCGCTCCAGCGCCTCGGCGCGCGCCAGCGCTGCCGGTGCAGCATCCCGGCGCAACGCCTCGATCTCGCTCTCGAGCGCCTCGAGGCCCATCGCCGCCAGGATGCGCCGGCCATAGACATTCGCCTGGGTGAAGAAGCTGATCTC
>JASHUO010000898.1 GCA_030039975.1 Alphaproteobacteria bacterium | reverse complement strand
AACATGGCGATGTCGCGCGACAGCTCGATCATGGTGCGGTCGACGAGCTCGACCGCGGTCGGCCCCAGGGCCACGATCGATTTCGTCGCCGCCATCGCCCGATAGAAGCTCGGGAAATGGCAGATGCCGAGCACGCGGTGCGACGGGATCGGCTGCAGCTCGAGCTCGATCGCTTCGAAGAAGGCGAGCGTCCCTTCCGACCCCACCAGGAGATGCGCCATGTTGTGGCCGGCATCGGCGATCATGTCGATGTTGTAGCCGCCGACGCGACGCAGCAGCTTCGGAAAACGTCGCTCGAGCTCGTCGGCCTCGCGGCGATGCAGCGCCCGCATCTGCCGTACCAGATCGCGATAGCGCTCCGGCATCGCCTCGTCGGCGAAATTCCCCGGCACCTCGCCGAAGCGCGCGGCGGTGCCGTCGGCGAGCAGCGCATCGATGGCGCGGACATTGTGCACCATGTTGCCATAGCGCAGCGAACGCGCGCCGCAGCTGTTGTTGGCGGTCATGCCGCCGATGGTGGCGCGATCGCCGGTGGAGACGTCGACGGGGAAGAAGAGGCCCTTGGACTTGAGTGCCTTGTTGAGCCGGTCGAGCACCAAGCCCGGCTGCACCAAGGCGCGCCGGCGCTCGGCATCGACGGACAGAACCCCGGCCATGTGCTTGCTGCAGTCGAGGACGAGGGCGCGGCCCACCGTCTGGCCGCATTGCGAGGTGCCGCCGCCGCGCGGCAGCACCGGCACACCCTCTTCGCGCGCGATCGCGAGCGCCGCAGCGACGTCGTCGCGATCGCGCGGCACGACCACGCCCAAAGGCTCGATCTGGTAGATCGAGGCGTCGGTGCTGTAGCGGCCGCGGCTCGCCGCGTCGAACAGCACCGCGCCACGGAGATTCTGCCGGAGCCGCTCCGCCAGCAGCGAATCCCCCGGCCCGATCGCCCGCCTCTGCCCGTCCATGCCCGGATTAGAGCGGGCGCCGCGCGGCCCTGCAAGACCGCGGCGAGAGACGGGATCTCGGGAAGAGAAGGGGGATATGGGGATGACTGGGGATCAGGGGGATCAAGGCAAAGGCGCCTTCGGCGCCATTCTTCAAATCCTCCTTTTCACTCTCTCTCTTTCGCCGCTGCGGGCGGGGAGCTATGAAAGCCGCATCAGTTTGGGAGGTGCGATCCCATGGTCACACATACCGGGCGGCATTTCCTGCAGATACCGGGCCCCACCAATGTGCCGGACCGGGTGCTGCGCGCGATCGATCAGCCGACGATCGATCATCGCGGCCCGGAATTCGCTGCGCTGGCAAAGGGGGTGATCGCCGGCACGAAGCGCATTTTCCGCACCTCGGGACCGGTCGCGATCTTTCCGGCCTCGGGCACCGGCGCTTGGGAAGCCGCGCTGGTCAACACGCTCTCGCCCGGCGATCAGGTGCTCGCCTTCGAGACCGGGCATTTCGCCACCCTCTGGCGCGCGCTGGCGCTGCGCCTCGGTTTGGAAGTCGAGTTCGTGCCGGGCGATTGGCGCCATGGGGTGCCGCCCGACGAGCTCGAGCGCCGGCTCGCCGCCGACAAGGCGCATCGCATCAAGGCGGTGATGGCAGTCCACAATGAGACTTCGACCGGCGTCGCGAGCCGCATTGGCGAGCTGCGCGCGGCGATCGACCGTGCCCGCCATCCCGCGCTCTTTCTCGTCGACACCATTTCCTCGCTGGCGTCGATCGACTACCGCCACGACGAATGGAGCGTCGACGTCACCGTCGGAGGCTCGCAGAAAGGCTTGATGCTGCCGCCGGGGCTGTCCTTCAACGCGGTCTCGGCGAAAGCCGTCGCCGCCAGCAAGACGGCGAAGCTGCCGCGCGCCTATTGGGACTGGCCGCCGATGTTCGCCGCCGCCGAGAGCGGCTTCTTCCCGTTCACGCCGGCGACCAATCTGCTTTTCGGCCTCAACGAGGCGATCGCCATGCTCGAGGAGGAAGGGCTCGAGAATGTCTTCGCCCGGCATGACCGCCTCGCCGAGGCGACACGACGCGCGGTCAGGGCTTGGGGCCTCGAGATCCTCTGCGCCGATCCCGCGGAATATTCGAGCTCGCTGACCGCGGTGGTAATGCCGGCCGGGCAGAATGCCGATCAGGTGCGCAAGGCGGCGCTCGAGCGCTTCGACTTGTCGCTCGGCACCGGGCTCGGCAAGGTCGCGGGCAAGGTGTTCCGCATCGGCCATCTCGGCTGGTTCAACGAACTCATGCTGATGGGCACGCTCGCCGGCGTCGAGATGGCGCTGGCGCTGGCCGGCGTGCCGCACAAGAAGGCCGGCGTCACCGCGGCGATGGACTATCTCTCCGGCAACAGCCGATGAGCCCAAAGGCCGAGGCGCTGGCGCGGCTGCTGCTGGAAGCGCGGCAGAGCGGCCGGGCGATCGCCGAGCTGCCGCCCGCGCTGGTGCCAGCGAGCGCTGACGAGGCCTATGCCGTGCAAGACGTCGTGGCGCCCTCGCTCGGCCGAATCGCCGGCTGGAAGGTGGGTGCCGCCAGCCCGACCGCGGAGCCCAATTGCGCGCCGCTCTTCACCGATCTTGTCGCGGCGAGCCCGGCGCGCTTTCCCGCCGCACGCTTTCCCTTGGGCGGCATCGAAGGTGAGCTCGCCTTCCGCTTCGGCAAGGCGCTGCCGCCGCGCGCCGAGCCCTATGGCGAGGAGGAAGTCTGGCAGGCGGCGTCCACACTCCACCCCGCCATCGAGCTGGTGCAGTCGCGTTTCGCCGATTTCCGCGCTCAGGACAAGCTCGCGCTCCTCGCCGACAATCAGAGCAATGGCGCTTTCTGCTACGGCGCGGCGCTGGCGGCGTGGCGGCAGGTCGATTTCCTCGGCCAGAAGGCCGAGCTCGTGATCGACGGCAGGGTGCGCGCGAGCGCCAGCGGCGGCAATGCGGCCGGCCATCCGCGTCGCCTCCTCGCCTGGCTGGCCAATCACCTGTCGCACCGCGGCATCGGCCTCGCGGCCGGTGCCGTGGTGACGACGGGGACGCATACCGGCCTTGTCTTCGCCGAGTCGGGCGCGACGGCGCTGGTGCGGTTTCCCGGCATCGGCGAGTCGCAGCTCACGCTCGCGGTCTGAGCGGGCGAGTCCGGGATGCAAATTTGCCGCGCATGCGGGTCGAAGTTAACAATTACCTAACGACTCTTTAACGAAGTACTATTATGGGGTTAGGCTGCGTCGCGCGCCGGGCCGGTTCGCCGGGCGTCTGCCGCACCGGGGGAATGTGTTCGCGGAACCGCGCGTGAGACGCCAGACCGTAGCGATCGTCGACGACAGGATCACCAACCTCAAGATCCTCGAGCGTCTCGCCGCCTCGCTCGACGACCGAGTCGAGGTGCGGACCTTCGACCACCCGCTGCACGCGCTCGACTATGCGGCGAGCGAGGCGCCCGATCTCGTCATCACCGACTTCAAGATGCCGGATCTCGACGGCGCCGAGTTCATCCGCCGCTTTCGCGCCGCGCCCTCCTGCGCCGACGTCCCGGTGATGGTGATCACCGCCTATGAGGATCGCGACCTGCGTTACCAGGCGCTCGAAGCGGGCGCCACCGATTTCCTGCTGAGCCCGGTCGATCACCACGAATTCCGCGTCCGCTCGCGCAATCTCCTGACCATGCGCCGCCAGCAGCTCTTGCTGAAGGAGCGTGCCTCCTCGCTCGAGGAGAAGATCGCGGTCGAGGAGCAACGGCACCGCGACGCGCTGCGCCACAGCCATGAGCTCCTGATGCGCGTCATCGACGCGGTGCCGGTGCTGGTGAGCGCCACCGACAATGAGGGCCGCTACGTCTTCGTCAACGATTTCTACGCCCGCCACATCGGCCGCCCGGTTGCCTCGATCGTCGGGCTGACGCCGGTCGAGGTGAACGACGCCCCGGAAACACGTGCCGCCATGGAGCGCGACCGGCGCATCATCGCCGGCTTCGACCCGCCGGGCTCGTTCGAAGAAGCGATCGTGCTACCGAACGGCGAGAACCGGGTGCTGCTCACCACGAAAGCCTTGCTCCGCGACCATGACAACCGCCCCTCGCTGGTGGTCACCGCCTCGCTCGACATCAGCGACCGCAAGGGGGCGGAGCTCGCCCTCGTCGCCGCGAAGGAAGAGGCGGAGCTGGCGAGCCGCAGCAAGACCGAGTTCCTCGCCAATATGAGCCATGAGCTGCGCACCCCGCTCAACGCCATCATCGGCTTCTCGCAAGTGATGGCCGACGAGGTGCTGGGCCCCCTCGGCAGCGCACGCTATGCCGGCTATGCCCGCGACATCGCCTCTTCGGCGCAGCATCTTCTCGGCATCATCAGCGACATCCTCGACGTCTCCAAGCTCGAAGCAGGCAAGGTCGAGCTCGACGATAACGAGATCGAGATCGGCCAGATGGCGCGCGACATTCTCCATCTCGTCGTCGAACGGGCGCGGGCGCTCGACATCGCCCTCGAGCTCGACGCGGCGCCCGACCTGCCGCGGCTCCGCGCCGATGCGCTCAAGCTAAAACAAGTGCTGGTCAACCTGATCACCAACGCGATCAAGTTCAGCCATCCCGGCGGGCGCGTGCTGATCCGCTGCCGTCTGGCGGAGGACGGCATACGCATCGACGTGGTCGATCGCGGCATCGGCATGGACGAGGCGGAGATCGAGACCGCGGTCACCCGTTTCGGCCAGGTGGCGAGCACCTGGAACCGCAAGCACCCCGGGACCGGCCTCGGCCTGCCGCTCGCCATCGGCCTCACCGAGTTGCATGGCGGTCACATCCTCATCATCAGCGAGAAGGGCGTCGGCACGACCGTGACCGTCTGCCTTCCCACCCATCGCCTGCTGCCGGCCGAAGAGATGCCCCTAGAAATTGAAGAATCTTAAGGCGTCACCACTTTGGTGATTCCTATATGTGGTCGTTCTTCGGGTTATAAACATCTAACTATAGATTTTTTTGTTAACCATTGGCACTATCGCCGCATGGCCGCCGCAACTCCGGAGGAGTCCGCCCGGCCGAGTTGCTGTGCCGGCGCGGCGCAGCCCAGGGAGAGGGCCCCACCGGCCGCATGAGCACAGGCAACCGGGCGAGCAGCAAGGCCGGAACCGGACTGGCCAATCGCAAAGCACGCAACATCGCCGTCGCCCTCGCCGTCTATGCGGTCGCGGTGCC
>JASHUO010000897.1 GCA_030039975.1 Alphaproteobacteria bacterium | reverse complement strand
GCGCCGGCGGCCTCGGCGGCGCTCTCGGCGCTGGCCGCGGGCGAGATTGACGCGTTCCACGACATCCTGGCGCCGACCGTGCCGCTGTCGCGGCACATCTTTCGCGCGCCGACGCGCTTCTACAAAACCGGCATCGTATTCATGGCCTATCTCAACGGCCATCAGCGCCATTTCACCATGGTCGGCGGCCAGCAAAGCGCACGCTCGCTGCTGCATCTCGCCGAGCTGTTCCGCCTTGCCGACGCAGCGGGGCTGCTCGCCGATCCCGATCTCGCCACAAGGCGCATGGCAACGCTGCTGCGCGTCTACGGCATCGACAGCTGATGCGCGACCTCAGCGAAGGTACGCGCTTCCTCTCGCTCAACACCGCGACCTTGCGCGGTCAATGGGATCTGCGCCAGACGATCGACGGCATCGCGCGCGCCGGCATTCCCGGCATCTCGCCCTGGCGCGACCAGCTCCAGGCGATGGGCCTCGCCGCGGCGGCGCAAGCGATCCGAAGCCACGGCCTCGCCGTCACCGGCCTTTGCCGCGGCGGCATGTTCACCAGCTTCGACCGCGCCGGGCTCGCGCGCGCGCTCGACGACAATCGCCGCGCCGTCGATGAGGCGGCGGCGCTCGGCGCGCGCTGTCTCGTTCTGGTGGCCGGCGGGCTCGCACCGGGCTCGCGCGACATCGCCGCGGCGCGCGCGCTCGTCGGCGATGGCATCGCGGCGCTGCTGCCGCATGCGCGCGCTTGCGGCGTGCCGCTCGCCATCGAGCCGCTCCATCCCATGTATGCCGCCGATCGCGCCTGCATCAATACGCTGAAGCAGGCGAACGATCTCTGCGATAGGCTGGGCGACGGCGTTGGCGTTGCCGTCGACGTCTATCATCTCTGGTGGGATCCCGATCTGGCGCGAGAGATCGCCCGTGCCGGCGCCGCGCGGCGCATCCTGGCCTTTCACATCTGCGATTGGCTGGTGCCGACCACCGACCTGCTGCTCGACCGCGGCATGATGGGGGACGGCGTCATCGATCTCCGCCGCATTCGCGGCTGGGTCGAGGCGGCCGGCTATGACGGCTTCTGCGAGGTCGAGATCTTCTCGAAGGAGAATTGGTGGAAGCGGCCTGGCGAAGAAGTGATCGCCACCTGCATCGAGCGCTATCACCGGGTCTGCTAGCATCTTCGTGGAAGAGGCCGGCGCACCGCCTTCATCCACAGGGGACGCGCATGCGGCAAATTCTCGTCGCCCTCGCCATTCTCGTGCCGGCGGCGCTCGCCGGCTGCGACACCGGTGCGCCGACCTGCCAATTTCTGGCGCCGCCGCAAATGCCCGAAGCCGGGATCATCGGCAGGCTCGCCGATCAGTCGCAGCAGCCGATGCTGCCCTACAATCCCGATTGGGTCTCGTCCGATCCATCGCTGCCGCTCATCGGCTCGCCCGGGAATCCTTGCGCCGGCCAGCCTGGCCATCCGGGCCGGCTGTCTTAGTCCAGCCGCGGCGGCGAGCGACGACAGCCCAGAGCAGCAGCAGCGCCGCGGCGATCGCGGCCCAGAGCCAGAGCGGCGCGCGCAGCATCGCACCGCCGAGCAATACCATCGCCACGGTGAGCGGCAGGATGCCGAGCGCCGTCGTCCAGAGGAACGTCGACCACGGCACCCCCATGAGCCCGGCCGCGTAATTGACCAGGTTGAACGAGATGAGCGGCACCAGGCGCACATAGAGCAACGTGCCGGGACGCGGCTCGATCTGCGCGAGGTGCTGATAGCGCGCTTCGGACATGACGAGACGGACGAAGCCGCGGCCGAGCCAGCGTGCCAGCGCGAAGGAAAGCGCTGCGCCGAGCATGGCGCCAGCCCAGGTCAGCGCAATGCCGATGAGCGGCCCGAACAGCATGCCATTGGCGATCGGAATGACCTCGGCCGGGAGCGGCACGAAGGAATGCAGCACCATGAGCGCGATCGACGCGAGCGCGCTCCACGCGCCCCAGGCCCGAACGAAGCGCTCTACCTTGGCTTCGTCGAGCGCGGCGAGGTCGATGCCATGGCGCGCGAGCACGAGCCAGAGCGCGAAGACCAGCGCGCCGAGCAGCAGCGCGGCAACGAGCATGATCGCCGCGTCGCGGCGCGAGCCGTCCTTCATCTCCATCGCATGCCGGCGCCGTTGCACCCTCACCCTCCTTTCACACGAAAGTGGGGAGAGCGTGTCAAGCAAAAAGCGCCGGGAGGGGCCTACGCCACTGGTGTACACCAGTGACGGTTTCATTCGCGTGATACGCCGGCACAGTTTCGGGATGCTGCGCGCGAGATTCGGCGCTTCCACGCTGTTCCATCAGCGCGTGCACGCGGCATGATAGCATGGCACCCTTTAGCTTGGCGGCGCGCGCCGCGGCAATGCCGCGCTCAAGCGGGCGACAGGGTCTCGCTCTCGGCCGGAGCGGCGACGCCCGCATCGCCGGCTGGCGGCACGGCCACGTCGCCGGCATCATCGGCGGTGCTCGGCTTGGGCTTGCGGTCGAAGCTCGCAAGCGAGGGCGATTTGTCGATGATCTCCTCGAGAATCATGCGCGCCGTATCGAGATCGTCGAGCAGGCCCGGCGGCACCTTGTCGGGCGTCTTTTCCAGAACCGCGCGCGCCTGGTTGAGCGCGTCGATCTCGTGGATGAAAGTTTCGCGCGCGCCGATCGGCAGCCAGGGATTGGC
>JASHUO010000896.1 GCA_030039975.1 Alphaproteobacteria bacterium | reverse complement strand
GGTGCAAATCCGGCACGGTCGCGCCACTGTGATCGAAACGGGATGTTCCGTGATCGAAAGTCAGACCCCGCCGTAGATGCTTCAATCCATAGGGACGCAGGATCCCTGAGGAGTGATCAAGATGATTGATACGACGATCGGTTCCGACACCGTAGCGCCGATTCCGGTGCGCGAGATTTTGCCCTGGCTCGTCTTCGGAGCGTTGATGCTTTTGGCCATCTACTTCGTTGGGGCCGAAGAAGGGGCAACCTCGATCTTCAAGGGCATGTACGTGCATGAGTGGGTGCACGACAGCCGTCACCTTCTGGGGTTCCCCTGCCACTGACGGGGGAGCTCAATGGTCCGCAGTCTTTTGATACGCGGGATGCTGGTCGGCGTCCTCGCGGGGCTGTTGGTATTCGGCTTCGCCAAGCTCTTTGGTGAACCACAGGTCGATCGCGCCATCGCCTTCGAGACGGCGATGGACGAAGCAAAGATGAAAGCCGATCTGGCCAAGGGCATCCATCACGAGGAGGAGCCCGAGCTCGTGAGCCGTCCAATGCAGGCGAGCTGGGGACTGCTCACCGGGGTGATGGTTTACGCCACCGCCTTTGGCGGGCTGTTCGCCTTGGTGTTTGCCTTTGCCTATGGTCGCCTGAGCACGCTTGGGCCGCGCGCCGATTCCGCCCTGCTGGCGCTGTTGGGTTTTCTCAGCCTCTATGTCGTGCCCAACCTCAAATATCCGGCCAACCCGCCCTCGGTCGGCAACCCCGATACCATTGGAATCCGTACGGCGCTCTATTTCTCCATGATGGCCTTGTCCGTCGCGGCGATGATCGGCGCTGTGACCTTGTGCAGGCGTCTCCTGCCCAAGTACGGCGTTTGGTCGGCCGCGCTGATCGCATCCGCCGCCTATCTCGCAGCGGTCGTCGTTGTGGGCGCGCTTCTGCCATCGGTCAACGAGGTTCCGGCCGATTTTCCCGCCGTCGTGCTCTGGCGTTTTCGTATCGACGCGCTTGGCATGCAGGCGATCATGTGGGCGACGTTCGGCTTGGTGTTTGGAGCCCTGACGGAAAGGGCATCCATCGGCCGTCTCCATCGGATCAGCGGTCACGCCGCTGTGCCGTGGCGATAGGAGATGCGGGCCTGATTCCATCCGCTTAAAGATTTTGGATTCTGCCGAGCTGCAAAATCCCGGCGCCATGCCCAAGCCCCGCTTCGAACTCGATCCTGAGGAGGCCGACGCCTTCGTCTGCGGCATGCCGCCGCGTCAGGAGCTCGTCTGCCGCCTCGCCCTCCGCGGTCTATGCTCCCGCTGCCGCGGCGATCGCGCATTCACCCGGCGCACCAATGAGTTGATAGCACAGTTCGACGCCGATCTGCCGGCAGTGCGCACGGAGGCGAACAAGCTCGGCGAGGAGATCGCGGCGTCGGTGGCGGTGCGATAACGTCATCCGTGGTCAGTCGCTCAGGGCGCCGTCGAGCGGCGCTATGTGGCCGCGCCTTACCGTATGCTGTCCGCTATCAGACCACCCAAGTGCAAGCGCAAGCTGACGATCGACACCGGCCCGCGGTCGCGGTTATAGGCGGGGTTGTTGATGAACTGATAGTCGACGGAGAAATGGGCGAAGCTGAAGGCGGCAAAGCTATAGTAGGTTTCGAGGATCTGCTCGGGCCCCGCATTGGGCAATTGGCCATCACCGATAATCCCGCCGAGTCCGCCGGCGGCGAGATAGAGCTTGCCGTCATGCGAGATGCGGTTGACGACGCCGGCGAGTCCTACCGTGTCGTCGGGTCGCCCCCAGCGCGATCCGGCGAGCGAGAGACCGCCCGAGATCGACTGGTTGATGTCGGTGAAATCGACTTCCTCCACGGTGCCGTCCGACATGCTGGCGCGCGCGAAAGCGCCGAGATCGGTGGTGATCTGCTGTTCGAGGTTCAGCCCGACGCCGTCCTTGGTGTGGAAGCTACGGACGGCGGCGGTCGAGGGGGTTTGACCAGTCGCTTCTCCCTGGGCAATCGCGTCGGAATAGGTTCCGAGCTTGCCCCAGGTGAGCCAATAGAGGAATTTGAGCTTGCCGGGGTGATCCCAGAGGCTATGCCTTTCCTCCAGCTCCGTTACGAATTGTCCCTGCGCGACGCCGTTATAAATGTTGGGATTGTTCGGCTCGTTTGACAGCTCGAACACGCCAGTCCTGATCGTCCACCAATCCTGATACCACTCCGCCGCCGCCCCGTAAGTATATCCCCAGGAATTGGCCGCATAATCGAAGGCGCCTTGGTCGATGATCGACCAGTTCAGGAAGTCGCTGCGCGGATCGTGCGCGTATTGGTTGGTGTCGAAGATGTCGACGATCGAATATTTGCCGATGGTGAACACGAGGCGGTTCGCGGTCTGTGTGCCCGCGAGCTGGTTCGAATCGGCATCGAGCTTTTCCGTCGTGCCGCCGAGATCGATGGTCTGGCGGAGGAAGGCGCGCTGCATCAGGAAGTAAGGATGTACCCTGCCGACTTTGTACGCTTCGCCGCTGGGATATCCCGCCACGCCGAAGGTGTCGCTGAGTCCGAACCCCTGATCGATCTCCGGATTGACCCAGAACTCCGCGCCCGGCCATGGCCGGACGCCGGCATAAAGCGTCGCGTCCACGGTCTCTCTGCCATTGGTCGCTTGATTGAGGCTCTGCGGTCCCTGATACGGGGAGTGGAAGCCGGGCTGCAGCATCCAGACGTTCGTCGCCTGGCCGTGAATCGCCCACCACTGCGGCTGCACTTGCTCCGCCTGCGCCGGAGTGACCGGCACGCCTTGCGGCTGCGGCGTCGGGCCAACCATTTGCGCGCCGCACAACGCTGGCCAGCACAGTAAGCCGCTCGCTGCAACGACGGCTACGCCATACCGATATCCGAATGTATGAGTTTGCATGTCCGCCTCGACCCCGAAGCGGCCAAAGCGAACGAAAGAAGCGGGGATGGTGCGCCGGCAACGCGGACACGAGACCTGCTTCCCCTCGGCACACCCCGGCCGAAGCGCCCGCGTTTGACCACGGTGATGGCAGGTCTCCTGGCTCGCGGGTCTTTGCCTCGCGCCGCCTTCCCGGTTTCCCAGTGGCGTAGATGGCGCTCGGCTCGCCGCTTACAGTTGCGGGGGCAGCCACGGCATCGGCGTCGAAGCCTCACCGTGTTCCCTTTTGATCCCCCGAAGGGGAACCATCGATTTCAAGATAGCCGTGGTGTCGCTTCGCTGTCTACGCGTTCGTGAGCGACCTCGCTTGCCAGGGCGCAGCTGAAATTGCAGGCTCGTTCGCGTCGGAGGAGAGGCACGGAAGCGGTGATCGACAAGCTCGAATTTCTTTTGGCGCTGGCGCGGGAGCGGCATTTCGGCCGCGCCGCCGAGGCTTGCGGCGTCACGCAGCCGACGCTTTCCGCCGGCCTCAAGCAGCTCGAAGAGTCGCTTGGCGTGCTGCTGGTGACGCGCGGCTCGCGCTTTCAGTCGCTGACGCCGGAAGGCGAGCGGGTGCTCGATTGGGCCAAGCGCATCGTCGGCGATGTCCGCACGATGCGCCAGGAAGTGCGCGCGCTGAAACAAGGGCAGCTCGTCGGGCATCTTCGTCTCGCCGCGATCCCGACCGCCTTGGCGATGGTCTCCGCCCTGACGACGCCCTATCACGCGCGCCATCCGGAGATGCGCTTTACCGTGCGCTCCTGCACCTCGATCGAAGTGCTTTCGGCCCTCGACAATCTCGAGAGCGATGCCGGCATCAGCTATCTCGACAATGAGCCGATCGGCCGCGCCCGCGCCATCCCGCTCTATCGCGAGCAGTACCGCCTGCTGATTTCCGCCGACGCCCCGCTCGGCCAACGCAAGACCGTCACTTGGGCCGAGATCGGCCAGATACCGCTCTGCCTGCTCACGCCGGACATGCAGAACCGCCGCATCATCAATCAGCTGCTGCGCGAGGCTGGCATCGTCGAGCCGGCGGCGACGCTCGAATCCAACTCGATGATCCTGCTGTTCTCGCATGTCCGCACCGGCCGCTGGGCGAGCGTGATGCCAGCCATCCTGGCAGAGACGCTGGGGCTGATCGGCGCCGTGCGCGCCATTCCCATCGTCGAGCCCGCCGCCGTGCACACCATCGGTCTCATCGTGCCCGACCGCGATCCAATGACCCCCGCCACTGCCGCCCTGGTCGCCGTGGCGCTCGAGGCCGCCGCCACGCTCGACAAGGATTTGGCGGCGTCACGATAGAAATCTTCTATCAATCGATTAGTCCAAGCGTATTGAAGCCCCGACTTTCTAGGCCCAGACTTTTGCTATCGATTGATCGGGCCAATGAATGCCGGGTTTCGAACCATGGAGCGCCGAGCGCGGCGGCGCCATCATCGCCGCGCATAAAGGGCAGGAGGGGGCGACCTTGCCGATCCTCCATGCCCTGCAGGACGCCTTCGGCCATGTGCCGCGCGCGGCGATTCCGCTGATCGCCGAAGCGCTCAATCTCAGCCGCGCCGAAGTGCATGGCGTCGTCTCCTTCTATCACGATTTCCGCGACGCGGCCCCCGGCGCCCATGTGCTGAAGCTGTGCCGCGCCGAGGCCTGTCAGGCCATGGGCGCGGATGCCCTTTCCGACGCGGCGCGCGAGCAGCTGAGCATCGACTGGGGTGAAACCACGCCCGATGGAAGCGTCACGCTCGAGCCGGTGTTCTGTCTCGGTCTTTGCGCCTGCGCTCCAGCAGCCATGCTCGACGGCAAAGTCTTCGGCGGCCTCGACCGCGCGCGGCTCGACGGTCTGCTGAAGCGGGTGGGGCAGCGATGAAGCCGCGTCTCTTTGTGTCACGCGACGCGGGTGCCCTCGCCCTCGGCGCCGACGAGGTCGAGCGCGCCATCATCGCCGCAGAGCGCCGCCGCGGCCTCGATATCGAGATCGTTCGCACCGGCTCGCGCGGGCTTTTCTGGCTCGAGCCGATGATCGAAATCGCCACGGCGGAGGGCCGCATCGCCTATGGGCCGGTGCAAGCCGGTGATGTCGAAGCGTTGTTCGACGCGGGGCTGCTCGACGGCGGCGCGCATCCCTTGCGCTTGGGCCGCCCGGAAGACATCCCGTTCCTGAAGCGCCAGACGCGTCTCACCTTCGCCCGCTGCGGCATCGTCGATCGGCTTTCGCTCGACGATTATCGTGCCCATGGCGGCTATCGCGGTCTCGAGCGCGCGATCGCGCTGGGACCGGCGGCGATCATCGAAGAGATCGTGACCTCGGGCCTGCGCGGCCGCGGCGGCGCCGGATTTCCCACCGGCATCAAATGGCGCACCACGGCGCAAGCCGAGGCGCCGCAGAAATACATCGTCTGCAACGCCGATGAGGGCGATTCCGGCACCTTCGCCGACCGCATGATCATGGAAGGCGACCCCTTCGTCCTGATCGAAGGCATGACCATCGCCGGCATCGCCGCCGGTGCGACCAAGGGCTACGTCTACATCCGCTCGGAGTATCCGCACGCCATCGAGATCCTGGGCCGTGCCATCGCGATCGCGCAGCGCGCCGGCTGTCTTGGCGCGCGCGTCCTGGCCTCGCCCTATGCCTTCGATCTCGAGATCAGGGTCGGCGCCGGCGCCTATGTCTGCGGCGAGGAAACTGCGCTGCTCGAAAGTCTCGAAGGCAAGCGCGGCATGGTACGCGCCAAGCCGCCGCTGCCGGCGCATAAGGGGCTGTTTGGCCGGCCGACCGTCGTCAACAACGTGATCTCGCTCGCCTCGGTGCCGGTGATCCTGGCCGAGGGCGCCGCCGCCTATCGCGATCTCGGCCTCGGCCGCTCGCGCGGCACCATGCCGATTCAGCTCGCCGGCAATCTGCGGCATCGCGGGTTGTTCGAAGCCGCGTTCGGCCTGACCTTGGGCGAACTCGTCGACGATATCGGTGGCGGCACGGCGACCCTACGCCCGGTGCGGGCGGTGCAGGTGGGCGGACCGCTCGGCGCCTATTTCCCGCGCGCGCTCTTCGACACGCAATTCGACTACGAAGCTTTCGCCGCGAAGAACGGGCTCATCGGCCATGGCGGCGTGGTGGTGTTCGACGACACCGTCGACATGGCGCGCCAGGCGCGCTTCGCGATGGAATTCTGCGCCATTGAATCTTGCGGCAAATGCACGCCCTGCCGCATCGGCTCGACGCGCGGTGTCGAGGTGATCGACCGGGTCATCGCCGGCGACCGCCGGCCCGAGACTTTGGCGCTGCTCACCGAGCTCTGCGAGACCATGCGCTTGGGTTCGCTCTGCGCGCTCGGCGGCTTCGTCCCCTATCCCGTGATCAGCGCGCTCACGCATTTCCCCGAAGATTTCGGCATCCGTAGGGGTGCCGCCGCGGCCTAGGAGGCACGTCCCATGTCTTTGGTCAGCGAGATCGATTACGGCACGCCACGCTCCGGCGCGGAAAAACCCGTGTCGCTCAGCATCGACGGCTTTGCCGTGACGGTGCCTGAAGGCACGTCGATCATGCGCGCCGCGATGGAAGCGGGGATCCAGGTGCCGAAGCTCTGCGCCTATGACATGGTGGAGGCGTTCGGCTCGTGCCGGCTCTGCCTCGTCGAGATCGAAGGCCGCGCCGGTACGCCCGCCTCCTGCACCACGCCGGTCGCCGACGGCATGGTGGTGACGACGCAGAGCGAGCGGCTGAAGCGGCTGCGCCGCAACGTCATGGAGCTCTACATCTCCGACCATCCCTTGGACTGCCTCACTTGCGCAGCCAACGGAAATTGCGAGCTGCAAAGCATGGCGGGCGCGGTCGGCCTGCGCGAGGTGCGCTACGGCTATGAGGGTGAAAACCATCTCAGTCAGGCTAAGGACCAGTCCAATCCCTATTTCAGCTTCGATCCCAGCAAATGCATCGTCTGCTCGCGCTGCGTGCGTGCCTGCGAAGAGGTGCAGGGCACCTTTGCGCTGACCATCGACGGGCGCGGCTTCGCCTCGCATGTCGCCGCCGGGATGGACGAGCCCTTCCTCGCTTCGGAATGCGTCTCTTGCGGCGCTTGCGTGCAAGCCTGTCCGACGGCGACCTTGATGGAGAAATCCGTCATCGCGATCGGCCAGGCCGAGCATTCCGTGGTCACGACCTGCGC
>JASHUO010000895.1 GCA_030039975.1 Alphaproteobacteria bacterium | reverse complement strand
CGCGATGCTCGAGGGCTGGCGCAGCGCCGGTGCCGAGCTGACGCTGTTCTCGCCGCTCGCCGACGAGGCGCCGCGACGCGACGCCGATGCGATCTTCTTGCCCGGCGGCTATCCCGAGCTCCATGCCGGCCGGCTGTCCGGCAATCGCCGCTTCCTCGCCGGCGTCGTCGAAGCCGCGGCGCGCGGCGCGACGATCTATGGCGAATGCGGTGGCTACATGGTGCTGGGGCGCGGCCTCGTCGATGCCGCTGGCGCGCGCCATGCCATGGCCGGGCTGCTGCCGCTCGAGACCAGCTTCGCCGAGCGGCGGCGGCAATTGGGCTATCGCGAGGCGCGGCTTGCCGCTGCCGGGCCCATGGGCGTCGCCGGTGCGCTCTATCGCGGCCATGAGTATCATTATGCGACCATCGTCGAGGAAGGCGATGCCGCGCCGCTCTTCACCGCCTTCGACGCCGATGGCGGGGCGCTCGGCAGCGCAGGCCGCATCAAGGGACGGGTGATGGGCTCGTTCCTGCATCTCGTCGATCGCGGCTGACGCTAGGAGCCTGCCAGGCTCCTGAATTCGAGGGTCGGGAGCGGATAGAATGCCGGGCAAAGGTTCCGATATGACGGAGCATCACCTCCGCTTAGGGAACAAAGCCATGGTCGAGCAGCAATACTGGAATGCCGTCGCGAGCCGAGCGCGCGACGCCGACGGCGCCTTCGTCTACGCCGTCACCACCACCGGCGTCTATTGCCGGCCATCCTGCCCGAGCCGGCGGCCGCGGCGCGAGAATGTCGAGTTCTTCCCCGTGCCGGAAGCGGCGGAGCGCGCCGGCTATCGTCCATGCCGGCGCTGCCGCCCGGAGCGGCAGCAGGCGAGCGACCCCGCCGCCGAACGCGTGCGCCAAGCCTGCCGTCTCATCGACGAAGCGCTCGAGGAAGGCGTCGACGGCGCGCCGAGCCTCGGCCGGCTCGCGGCCTCGGTCGGCACCAGCGCGCATCAGCTGCAACGCCTCTTCAAGCGCAAGATCGGCATCAGCCCGCGCGCCTTTGCCGATGCCCGCCGGCTGGCACGGGTGAAGGCGGGGCTGCGCCGCGGCGACGGCGTCGCCGGTGCGCTCTACGACGCCGGCTACGGCTCCTCCTCGCGACTCTATGAGCGTTCGGACGCGCAGCTCGGCATGACTCCCGCCACCTATCGCAAGCGCGGCGCCGGTATGACGATCGGCTACACCATCGCGCCTTGCGCGCTCGGCCGGGTGCTGGTCGCGGCGACGGAGCGCGGCATCGCCGCGGTCAGCCTCGGCGCCGAGGACGCAGCGCTCGAAGCGGCGCTGCGCGAGGAATACGCGGCGGCAACCCTCCGGCGCGACGATGCGGCGCTGGGGCCGTGGGTCGCCGCCATCCTCGCGCATCTCGCCGGCGAGCGCCCCGATCTCGCGCTGCCGCTCGACCTCCAGGCCACCTCGTTCCAGTGGCGCGTTTGGCACGAGCTGCAGCGGATCCCTTACGGCGAGACCGCCTCCTATGCCGAGATCGCGCGCCGCATCGGCAAGCCGCGCGCCGTGCGCGCCGTCGCCAATGCCTGCGCCGACAATCGCGCGGCGCTGGTCGTGCCCTGTCATCGCGTGGTGCGCGGCGACGGCGCGCCCGGCGGCTATCGCTGGGGCGCCGAGCGCAAAGCGACGCTGCTCGCAGCCGAGAAGCAGCGCGCAGCACGGCGATAGGGTCACCGCGCGAGCAAGGCCTCGAGCATCCAGGCGGCCTTCTCGTGGCTGCGGATGCGTTGGGTGGCAAGGTCCGCGCTGCCAACATCGTTGCCGGCCTCGGCCGTCTCCACCACCCGCTGGGCGGTGCGCACGGCACTGCGATTGTCGGCCAGGAGCTGGCGCAGCATTTCGTCGGATGAAGGCTCGCCGGTCTCCTCGACGATTGAAGCAAACGCCTTGAACTCGGCATAGCTCGCCGGCGCTTTGGCGCCCAGCGCACGGATGCGCTCGGCGATCTCGTCATTGGCGGCGGCGAGCGCGGTGTATTGCTCTTCGAAGAGCTTGTGCAGGTCGTAGAAGCGCGGCCCGGTGACGTTCCAGTGGAAGCCCTGCGTCTTCAGATAAAGCGTGTAGGTGTCGGCGAGCAGACGCGCGAGCGCCGCGGCGCTTTCCTGACGGGCCTTCTGATCGTTGTGATAGGCGCTAGACATGGCTTTTCTCCTTTTGCTTCTCGATTCAGGCGGCGAGGCTGGCCTCGCCATCGAGCGTCGCGGCGACAGCATGGATGACGGAGGCGATGCGCACCGCCTGCTGGATCGCCTCGCGCGAGACGCCGGCCTTGCGCAGCACCTGGTCATGCGCATCGATGCACTTGCCGCAGCCATTGATGGCGGAGACGGCGAGCGACCAGAGCTCGAAATCGGCCT
This sequence comes from Alphaproteobacteria bacterium, assembly GCA_030039975.1. Classification (GTDB taxonomy): domain Bacteria; phylum Pseudomonadota; class Alphaproteobacteria; order ATCC43930; family CGMCC-115725; genus DAHUYF01. Next base: position 674 of record JASHUO010000895.1, on the reverse strand, counting down.
TGTCGACCCCGGGATTGGCGATGACGTTCATGCGCAGCCGCGCCGGCATGGTCGCGTAGTCGGGATCGGAGGCGAGATGAGTGAAGCGGTAATAGATGTTGTTCATCGCCATGATCGATGCGGCAGCTTTCGCCGCGCTCAGCGCCGCGGGCGAAAGCTGCTGTGCCGCATCAGCGGTCACGGCGGCGATGAGATCCGGATTGCGCGCCGCAAGCGCCGTCGCCAGCAGCGTGCCCCAGCGCTGTTGTTCCGTCAGCACCGTGTCGCTCAGCAGCGAGGACAGGTTGAGCTTCAGATCCTTGGCATAGTCGGGCAGTCGGTTTTTGATCGTCTCGAGGGACATGCTGTCTCTCCCAATGCACAGGGGTGGGCGCGAGGCGGAAGCCGGGCTCCCGCCTCCGCTCGGGTCAGGCGGCTTTCAGCGTGTCCTCGCCCTTCTGCCAGTTGCAGGGGCAAAGCTCGTCGGTCTGCAGCGCATCGAGGATGCGCAGCACTTCCTGCGGGTTGCGCCCGACGCTGAGATCGTTCGCCGCGGCGAAGCGGATCACGCCCTCGGGATCGACGATGAAGGTCGCGCGCAGCGCCACGCCGGCTTCCTTGTCGAGGATGCCGAGTGCCGAACAGAGCTCGCGCTTGATGTCGGCGAGCCAGGGAAAGCGCACCTTGGCGAGATC
>JASHUO010000086.1 GCA_030039975.1 Alphaproteobacteria bacterium | reverse complement strand
GGCACGGGCTCAGTGTTGCCGCGCGCGAGAGGTCCGAGCATATCCGCGCCGAGGTGGATCGGCGCGCAACCCAGCTCCTCGACGAGCTTCGTGCCGCGCCGCAGAACCCGATCATTCCCGCGCAGCTCGCGGCGGCGCAACAGGTCATGGACGCGCTCTTCGACGACGGCAGCGGCGATTTGCTGGCGCGGCGCTTGCGCAACGCCCAAGCAGCCGGGCAATCGGGCGGCGTCTACGGGCTGAAGAGCTGACCGCTTCGCGCTGAACCCGCTACAGCGTCTTCAGGATCGCCGCGCGCTTCGACTCATACTCTTCCGGCGTGATCAGCTTCTGGTCGAACAGCAGCTTCAGCCGGCGCAGGCGCTGCACCGTCTCGTCGACGCCGGCCGCGGCCGAGGCGGCGGGTGCCACGGAGGAGCCGCTATTGACGGCCGCAGGCGCGCTGTCCGTGGCTGGCTTGGCGGCGGCGGCCACGATCGCGGTCGCCGGGGCCGAGCTATCGGCCGCTGCGCCGGCGGAAGCCGATTTGTCGCCCGATGGCGCCGCTGCCGGCTTTTCCGGCGGTGGCGGCGGGGCCGCCCCGGAATCGGCGGCGTCGCCGCCGGCATCGGCCGCATCGGCGGCCGGTTTGTCGGCGGCCGCGACCTTCGCCGTGTCGACCGGCGTCACCGGCACCGCCGGTGGCGCAGCATCCTGTGCCGCGCTGTCGGCGCTGTTCGTGACCGTTACGTCGTAGACCCCGTCCGTCGTGTCGGAGGGCTCGGGTGCCGGCTTCGACGCGATGGAGCCGACGAAGCGCCGCGCTCGCAGCAGATCGGCATAAGACGTGCCGGTGGCGAGGACGGAGAAGCGGCATTCGCCGTAGAAGCTGCGGCCGACGAGGAATTCCTTGCCGGCATGCTTTCCCGCGACGCCCTCGAAGGCCAGTTCCTTGCCGAGCTCCGCGCTTTTGTCGAACGTCGCCTTCTGCAGCTTGAAACCCTGCGCCTCGGCCTCGTGCCGCACATTGTCGATGGCGTCGAACTGGCTCATCTTGGCGTAGTCGAGAGCGTGCGCGCAGGAGCAGCTCGCCTTCTCGCTATAGCCACCCTCGGCGAAGGCGTAGTCGTTCCCGCCTTTCTTGCTCTCTGCGGCTGGCGGGGCGCTGAAGGTAACGGTGAACGGGCAGCGATCGGGGCTGACGACCGCCGCTGATGACGCCGGCGCGGCGGCTTCGGGGGTTGCGGCAACGGGCGCCGCAACGGCGACCAGCGTCGTGCCCGTGCCTTTGCCGAAGCGCGCATGCATCAAGAGATCGAGCATCTCCGCCTTGACCGCGGCGAGGTCCTTCGTCGCGTGGGGATAGCAGACATTGCCGTAAGCCTCGGACCGCGCCGGAGCGCCGGCCTCGGCGTAGAACTTGCCGCGGAAGATGAAGCAATTGTACTCGGCCGAGGCTTGCGCGAGGTAGGTGAAGGGGCCGAGCCGCTCGAGCTGCGCCGGCTCGAAGATGATGCCGCGCGCGCGGAACGGCGGCAGATCGAGATCCTCGCGAATGAGTTCGGCGTCGCTTTCATCGGAGAAGGTGCCGCGCTGCAGCACCTCATAGGTGATGGCACCGCCGTTCGTGAGATCGATGCGCTCGACATAGCGGTCGTCATAGGTGGCGACCTCGCGCCGCAGCACGGGGTCCTCGTTCCAGAAGCCGACCTCGCCGCCATGGCGATCGATCTCCTCGAACGCGCCGCCGGGTCCGATGGGCGGCGGCTTTGCCGAGAGCGTCGGCGTGAACACGGCGGGCGTGATGCCGCTGGCGTCATAGACCGAGCTCGTCGACCGCACCGGGCTGAAGGAGGCATAGCTCTGCCGCGTATCGGACGCGGTTCCGGTGTCGGTCCCGATGCTGCTCAGCACCGGGCCATGCGCCGGAGTGTAGGGCGGGTAGTAGGGCTGGCAACCCATTAGGGCCACCAGCGACACAGCAGGCAGCATCCTGTGCACCATGGGAGTCCTCACCTTCCGCGGCCCCCGATGACGTAAACGCCCTCGCGCTATCATGAGTTGCGCAGCCATAGGCCTGATCTTTGTAGTGAGGCGAGCAAAGACTTTGTGATTACTTCGGGTGCCAGTGGATCGCCGCGACATTTTCTTGCCACGGCAGTCTTAACGAAGCGCCGCCAAAAACATCGGAACGAACCCCGAGGTTGGGGCCGTCGGCGCCGCCCGGGTCTTGGCATCTGTCCGCCGTCTCGCTTTAAGTCGGTGGGCGGCGGTGGAACCCGAGGAGAGTGACGGATGGATATCGGCTTTTGCGGTACCGGGCGAATGGGCTCGGCGATGGTGCTGCGGCTCTTGGATCAGGGACATCGACTCACCGTGTGGAACCGCACCGCGGCGAAAGCGGACCCGCTGCTCCAACGCGGCGCGCGCTGGGCGAAGAGTCCGGCCGAGGTCGCGCGCGGGCACGACATCACCCTCACCATCCTCACCGACAGCAACGGCATCGAGGCGGTTTATCTCGGTCCCGACGGGCTCCTCGGCGGCGCCGTCCAAGGCAAGCTCTTCATCGAGATGAGCACCGTGCCGCCCGAGACCATCCGCAGCCTTGCCGCACGGGTCCGCGCCGCCGGCGCAGCGCTCGTCGAATGTCCGGTGGGCGGTACGGTCGGGCCCGCGCGCGAGGGCAAGCTGCTGGGGCTTGCCGGCGGCGATGCCGCCGCTTTCGCGCGCGCCAAGCCGATCCTGGAGCAGCTCTGCCGGCGCGTCGAGCATCTCGGCGCCAATGGCAATGGCGCGGCGATGAAGCTCGCCATCAACCTGCCGCTCGCCGTCTACTGGGAAGCGCTGCGCGAGGCGATGTCGCTCATCGCCGGCACCGGCATCGATCCGGCCAAGGCCCTCGAGATCATGGGCGAGAGCTCCGGCGGCGCCAACGCGCTGAAGAGCCGCGCCGGCAAGATCGCCACTGCGCTTGCCGGCGGCAGTCCCGATGTCGGTTTCGACATCGACGGCATTCGCAAGGATCTCCGCATCATGGCGGCGGTGGCGAAGGCCGCCGGGCACGATCTCCCCGTCGCGGCGACAGCGCTCGAAAGCTACGACGCGGCCGCAGGCGAAGGCTGGGGCGCACGCGACGGCTCCTCGCTCGTCGCCTGGCGCGCTGGCAGGACCGCGTGAGTCTCGCCCTCGATTTCGTCTTCCACCTGCGCGTCGAGGTCGCAGCCGCGCTCGAGCTCGGCGAGACGCAGCAAGGACGCCGCCGCATCATTCCGATCATCGGCGGCACGGTGGAGGGGCCGCGCCTTGCAGGGCGGGTGCTTCCGGGCGGCGCCGATTGGCAGATCATCCGCGGCGATGGTTGCGCCGAGCTCGAAGCGCGCTACACAATCGAAGCCGAAGACGGCGCGCTCATCGCCGTCGCCAATCGCGGCCTGCGTCATGCGCCGCCGGAAATCGTCGCCAAGCTTCTCGCCGGTGAGCCGGTCGACCCCGCCGCCTATTATTTCCGCTGCACGCCCGTGTTCGAGACCGCCGCGCCGGCGCATCGATGGCTGACGCGCACGGTCTTCGCCGCCACGGGCGAACGCCGGCCCGATCTCGTGGAGATCAGCGTCTACGCCTTGCTGTGACCCAGACTTCGACTATTTCCAGCGGCGCAAAGCGCACAGATTCTATTGAAACTAATTTCGTCGCGCGGCGAATGCACTGCCGTTTAGACGATTTTCACAGATTTGCGCAAAAAATAATCACGAGTGGGCCAATAACCGTCGTGTGAGGGCAATGAAACGGAGCATCGTCTGGCAGATGCTTCTGCCGATTCCGGTGATTTCGGGCATCGCGATCGTCGGCGCCGCCTTTCTCGTGCCGCCGCTCATCGCCAGCGACGCGACCGACAATGCGGTCGAGCAGGCGCGCGCGACGGTGAGTGAACTCACGACGCTGCGCGCCTATTAC
>JASHUO010000894.1 GCA_030039975.1 Alphaproteobacteria bacterium | reverse complement strand
CCGGCGCTGTCGTCGATCTCGATGCGCTCGACGGTCATGTCGAAGGGGACCAAGCCCTTGAAGCCGGTGACGGTGATGCGCTCGCCGGGATCGGCGAGCGCGCGGGCCAGCACGGCGGCGAGCCCCGCTCGGCCCGGCGGCGTCTGCAGCAGCGCGAAGCTGAGCGCCAGAACCAGCAGTACCGCCAGCAGCGCCATGCCGGCGAGCCTCAACACCCTACGCAACTTGCCCGTTCCGTTCTTTCCGTTGGCGCTTCATCTGCATCTTAGAACGCTTGGCCGATGCTGATGTAGACCTGGATCGGAGTGTCGCCGGGACGATGATCGAACGGTGTGGCGAGGTCGAGGCGGACGGGGCCCACCAGCGTGTAGTAGCGCAGGCCGAGGCCGGCGCCCCAGTACAGGCTGCTGTTGTCGGGAAGACTCTCCGGATAGACGTTGCCGCCTTCGACAAAGGGGACGATGCCGATGGTGTTGGTGATGCGATAGCGCAGCTCGAGGCCCAGTTCGAGGCTCGAGATGCCGCCCACGGGCACGCCGCTCGGGAAGAGCGGCCCGGCATGCTGATAGGCATAACCCCTGACGGAGCCGGCGCCGCCGGCGTAGAGCCGCTTGTCGGCTGGTATGTTGTCCAGGCTCGCGCCGACGATCGAGCCGAGCGCGCCCCAGCCGGCGAGGACGAGCCGACCCGTATCGTTGAGCCGCTGGTAATGGCGCAGCTCCAGCCGCGAGCTGACAAAGTCGAGGGTCGGGCCGGCGATGGCGTGATAAGGCGTCACCGTCAGCGTCTGGCGGCCGCCGATGGTGGGATCGAGCAGGTCATCGGTGGTGTCGCGGCGCAGCACGACGGGCAATCCGACGAGCGTGTAGTCTTCGTTGCTGAGGCCTTCCTCATATTGGTGGACCACGGCGTGTTCGAAATCGGGCCCGGCGATGAGGGTCAGCGAAGGCAGCAGCGGCCGCTGGATGCCGACAAAGATCTGCTCGCGGCGGCTGTTGAAGGCGTCGGTCGTCTGGTCGAGCAAGCCGGCGCTGGCAAGCAGATTCTGATCGCGATCGATGAAATCGGGTTTGGTGAAATCGGCGGCGAGGCCGAGCTGCTTCTGCGCCGCGCCGGCGGTGAGGCGCAGGCGCTCGCCATCGCCGAAGAGGTTGCGATTCTCCCAGAAGGTCTGGCCGCCAAAGCCGATATTGGTGTTGTAAGCAATGCCGGCGCCGATCGAGCGGGGCGGGCCTTCAACCATTGTGATGGTCATCGGCACCTCGCCTTGCGCGTCGGGCTGGGCGGCGTGGTCGATGCGTACGGCGCTGAAGAGGCCAGTCCTGACGATGTCCTGTCGGGTCGCGTCGACGAGGCGGCCGTCATAGGGCGTACCGGCTTTCCAAGCGATGCGGCGCACGATCAGATCGCGGTTGACATTCTTGAGGCCCTCGATCGTGACCGGCCCGAATTTCGCCGGTGCGCCGGGATCGACGGTATAGGTCACGCTCATCGTGTGCTTCGCCACATCGACGACCGCCTTGCGGTCGGTTACCCTGGCGAAGGGATGGCCGTTATGCGCGTATTGCTCCACGATCTGCGGTTCAGCGGCGGTGACCGGGGCCGAGCGCGCCGGGCCGCCGACCTCGAGCCCGAAGGCGCCGGGGCCGAGCGATCGAAGCAGCGCCGGCTCGGCGCCATCGGACGTGCGGAAGACGACGCTCGCCAGCGTATAGAGCGGGCCGGGATCGATGGTGATCGTCACCTGCTCCGGCTTCTGAGTTGAATCGAGCCGAAAGTCGGCCGTCGCCGACCAGTAGCCCTCCGCATGCATCACCTCGGCGAGTCGCGGCAGATCATTCTCGGCGCGGCGGCGCAGCGCGGCATTGCTCGGCGGCGGCTTGTTCTGCAGCGCGACGAGCTGCGAGGCGGCCTTGAGCGCGTCGCTGATTTGACTGTTCTTGAGGCCGGTGAGGCTGATCTCGGTCTTGTACGCGACATCGGCGAAGGCGGGCGTGGCGCCGGCCAGCGCAAGCACGACGGCGAGCGCCCACGCCAGCCGGTCTCCGGGCCAGGCTCGGCCGAGCGACCGGGCTGGAAGGCGACGCCTCATGCTTTGATATTACAAGGAATTTCCCGCCTTGTGCCATGCAAGGCGGCCTTGCCCTGCAGCGCTGCGCGGAGTTCTTTGGCTTACCTCTGGGCCGGGCTCCCATCGATATCGTCGCGCAGGCAAGCGACGCGATGGTTCGGCCCGCGCTCGCGCAATGGTGGAACCAGCCTGGCGCAAGCTGCGCTGGCGTGCCGGCAACGCGTGCGAAAGACGCAGCCCGACGGCGGCGCCGCCGGACTTGGCGGATCGCCCTCGAGCAAGATCCGTTGGCGTCGGCGTGTCGGATCGATGCTCGGCGCGGCCGAGAGCAGTGCCTGGGTATAGGGATGCCGCGGCGCCTCGAACACGGCGGCGGCCGGTCCCTCCTCCATCACCCGGCCAAGATAGAGAACCACCACGCGCTCGCAGAGGCTGCGAACCACGGGAAGGTCGTGGCTGATGAAGAGCAGCGCCACCGCGGACTGTGTGCAGAGATCGGACAGCAGCGCCAGGACCTGCGCCTGGACGGAAACATCGAGCGCCGATACCGGCTCGTCCGCCACCAGGAACTCCGGGCCTGTGGCGAGCGCCCGGGCGATGCCGATACGTTGCCGCTGGCCGCCGGAAAATTCGTGCGGGTAGCGGTCGGCATGGGCCGGCGACAGCCCGACCTGGGCCAGCAGCGCGCGCACACGCTCGGCACGCTCGCGGCGCGGCACCATGCGGTGGATGGCAAGCCCGTCGGCGATCTGCGCGCCGACGCGCCGGCGCGGATCGAGGCTGGAATAGGGATCCTGGAAAATGATCTGCATCCGCCGTCTCGCGGCGCGCAGCCGCGCCGCGCCGAGCGTCGCAAGGTCGGCGCCGTCGAGCATCACACGTCCGGCGCTCGGCGCGATCAGGCCGAGCATCAGTCGCCCGAGCGTGCTCTTGCCGGATCCGCTCTCGCCGACGAGACCGACCGTCTCGCCGCGGGCGATCGACAGGTCGACCGACGTCACCGCTTGCACCGCCGGCTGCAGCGCGAGCCAGCCGCGCTGTGCGAAGCGGCGGCTCACGCCCTCGGCCGCAACCAGCGCGCTCATGCGAGCTCCCGCCATCTGAGGCACCGCGTGTGGCGGTCCGGCCGGAGCTCGTTGAGCGGCGGCGCCGCAAGCTCGCAGGACGGTGCGCGACGGCCACAGCGCGGTGCGAAGCTGCAGCCGGGCGGCCGGTTGTGCGGCATCGGCACCATGCCGGGGATGCCCACCGGCGCCGTTCCATCGTCGCGCGGGGCGCTCGCCAACAGTGCGGCGGTATAGGG
>JASHUO010000893.1 GCA_030039975.1 Alphaproteobacteria bacterium | reverse complement strand
GAGCCACGTCGCCGAGGAAATGAGCAAGCTCACCGGCGGCCTGAAGCTGCCGCCGGGGATGAAGCTGCCATTTTGAGCTGTCAGCCGTCAGCCGTCAGCTTTCAGCTGTGAACGGTTACTGCAGCACCGGACGAGCCCGACGAGGTGAAAAGGTCGCGCAACGCACCGCCGAGCTGACGGCTGAAAGCTGACAGCTGATGGCTGACCTGACCCACCTCATCCAACTCCTCGCCAAGCTGCCGGGGTTCGGGCCGCGCTCGGCGCGGCGGGCGGCGCTGTTCCTGTTGAAGCGGCGCGAGAGCTTGATGGAGCCGCTGGCCGCCGCCATGGCGGAGACGGCGCGGCAGATCCGGCCCTGTCGCCTCTGCGGCAATCTCGATACGCTCGATCCCTGCGCCGTCTGCCGCGACCCCAGGCGCGATGCCGGCCTCGTCTGCGTCGTCGAGGATGTCGCCGATCTCTGGGCGATCGAGCGCACCGGCGCTTATGCCGGCCGCTATCACGTGCTCGGCGGAACGCTGTCGGCGCTGGAAGGCATCGGCCCCGAGGAGCTGCATATCGACGCGCTGCTCGCGCGTTGCGCCGCGGGCGGCGTCCGCGAGGTCATTCTCGCCATGAACGCCACCGTCGAAGGCCAGACCACGGCGCATTACATCATGGACCGCCTCGCCGGTAGCGCCGTCGCCGTCTCGCGCCTTGCCCATGGCGTGCCGGTCGGCGGCGAGCTCGATTACCTCGACGAAGGCACCTTGGCGGCGGCGCTGGCGGCGCGCCAGACGCTGAAGGGATAGGGCAAAAAGCAAGAGGCCGGGACAGGGTCCCGGCCTCGCTTCTCCCGCTGGGGGTGCGGGTTACTTCATCTCCGCCGTCCACAGCGGCTTGCCGTCGTCGCCCTTGAAGGTGGTGTGCCAGAAGGCTTCGATCTGCGCCACCACCGGATCCGGCATCGGCACATAGTCGAGCGCTTTCGCCTGCTCCTGACCGTGCTTCAGGCACCAATCGAGGAATTTGAGCACCGGCTCGTTCTGCGCCGCAGGATAATCCGTGCGCATCAGCATGTAGGTCGCCGCCGTGATCGGCCAGCTCTGGTCGCCGGGCTGGTTGGTGAGGATGAGATAGAAATCCTGCACCTTGGTGAAGTCGGCATTGGCCGCCGCCGCCTGGAAGCCTTCCATGGTCGGGTTGAGCGTCTTGCCCGCCTTGTTCACCATCTTGGTGTAGACGAGATGGTTCTCCATGACATAGGCGTATTCGACATAGCCGATCGCGCCCTGGATCTGCTGCACATAGGAGGCGACGCCGGCATTGCCCTTGCCGCCGACGCCATTCGGCCACGAGACCGAGACGTCATCGCCGACCGTCTTGTCCCATTCCGGGCTGACCTTGGAGAGGTAATTGGTGAAGTTGAAGGTCGTGCCCGAGCCGTCGGAGCGATGCACGGTCGAAATCTTGGTGTGCGGCAGGTTGACGCCCGGGTTCAGCTTCTTGATCGCCGGGTCATCCCATGCGGTGATCTTGCCGAGATAGATGTCCGCGAGCGTCGCGCCGTCGAGCGTCATCTCGCCGGGCTTGATCCCCGGCAGGTTCACCACCGGCGTGATCGAGATGATCACGGCGGGGAACTGCGCGACATGCATCTGCGCCAGCTCTTCCGGCTTCAGCGGCTTGTCGCTGTTGGCGAAGTCGACGGTCTTGGCCTTGATCTGGGCGATACCGCCGCCGGAGCCGATCGCCTGATAGTTGACCGCGACACCGGTCGCCTTCTGGTAGTCCGCCGACCATTTGGCGAGGACGGGATAGATCGCCGTGCCACCTGCGCCGTTGAGGTCATTGGCATGGGACGCGGTCGCTGTCAGCGCCGCCGCCGCCATCGCCAGCATGCTGATAGCCAGTCGCTTCATCATCCTGATTTCCCCCGTGAGTTCGCCCCTTGGCACGCGCACGCCGGCGCGAAACCAGGGCACTGGGCGGGCACTCTAGGCGCCGCGGGCGACAGTTTTATCTCAGTAATATGTAAGTTATGTGACAGACAGAGACCGCACGATCACACGACTTCCTGGTGCGCGTCTTGGTCTCTCCGACGGCAACGACATTCTACCCGGCCGGAAAAGATCAGCCTCGGCAAATATTATCATAGGCAAATATTAATATTAGTTAATAGTTGTATTAGTGTAACAAATTTGTCGCACGGCAATTGTAGATTCGCGCGGCCAACGCAAGCGCCGCCGCTCTCCCGAGTCGGGAGCCGGGCCGCGATATGGCCATCTCGGAACGCTCCAGATCGACCGAAGGAGGATAGCTTGAACAGGAAAAAACATATCACTCGCGTGGAAGCCGGCATGGTGGGCGTCGCCTTGGCGGCGCTAGTCGCGGCGGGCGCGCTGGTCGCGAGCGGGGAAGCCTTCGCGGCGCAAACCCAAGTGCTCGAGACCGGCTCGACGCTGCTCTACCCGCTCTTCAATCTCTGGGTCCCGGCTTATACCGAGAAGCATGGCGATGTGAAGATCACCACCCAGGGCACCGGCAGCGGCACCGGCATCTCCGAAGCGATCTCGAAGGTCGCGCAGATCGGCGCGTCCGACGCTTATATGAGCAACGCGCAGATGAAGGCCAACAAAGGCATTCTGAACATCCCGCTCGCCATCTCCTCGCAGATGATCAACTACAACATCCCGGGGCTCAACGGCGAGCATCTGAAGCTGAGCGGCCCGGTCCTCGCCGGCATCTATGATGGCCATGTGACGTATTGGGACGATCCGGCGATCGCCAAGCTCAATGCCGGGGTGAAGCTGCCGCATCAGCAGATCGTTCCCGTGCATCGCACCGATGGCAGCGGCGACACCTTCATCTTCTCGCAGTACCTGTCCTTCAGCACGCCGGGCTGGTCGAAATCGGTCGGCTACGGCACCACGGTGAGCTGGCCGGCAGTGCAGGGCGGCATCGGCGCCGAAGGCAATCCGGGCATGGTCAACGCCTTGAAGGGCACGCCCTATTCCATCGCCTATATCGGCATCAGCTTCAAGAACGCGACGGACGAGGCGAAGCTCGGCGAAGCGATGCTCAAGAACCGGGACGGCAAATACGTCCTCCCCGATCAGAAGACGGTAAAGGCGGCGGTCGATGCCACGGCATCGAAGACGCCGGCGGATGAGCGCGTCAGCCTGATCTTCGCGCCCGGCGCCGAATCCTATCCGATCATCAATTACGAATACGCCATCGTGAACACCGAGCAGTCGCCCGACGTGGCGGCGGCGCTCAAGAGCTTCTTCACCTGGGCGATCAATCCGGAAGGCGGCAGCTCCGAGCATTTCATGCAGTCGGTGGGCTTCGTGCCGCTGCCGCCGCACATTGCGGTGCTCAGCAAGAAGCAGATCGCGATGATCCATTAGCCCTCGGCAAGACGGATCGGGCCGGCGCCTCTCGACCGGGGTGCCGGCCGGCTCTTTAGGGACGGCTTGCGACCGCCGATGACGTTCAGAACCTGGCTCGCGATCGTCGCTGGCGCGCTCCCCGCGAGTCTCGTGGCGGTGCTGCTGTTTCTCGCGCTCTATGCCTGGCCGGCGATCCATTTCAACGGCTGGGGCTTCGTCGTCCGCGACAGCTGGAATCTCGGCAATCTCTACGCCGATCCCGTCGACATCGCCGGCATGTCGGTCCAGCCGGGCGCGCAATACGGCATTCTCTTTCTCATCGTCGGCACGCTGCTGTCGACGCTGATCGCGTTGCTGCTGGCGGTGCCGGTGGGCGTCGGTGCCGCGATCTTCCTGGCCGAGGCGGTGGCCGGTTCGCTCCGAGTGTGGATCTCCTTCTTCGTCGAGCTGCTCGCCGCCATCCCCAGCGTCGTCTTCGGCCTCTGGGGCTATGTCGTGCTGATCCCGTTCATGGCGCACCACGTCTTCCCCATCCTCGCCGACGGGCTGGGCTTCATTCCGATCTTTGCCGGTCCGACGGGCAGCGGTTACGGTCTGCTGACGGCGGGGGTCCTGCTCTCGCTGATGATCGTGCCCTTCATCGCCGCGACCTTGCGCGACGCGCTGGTGAGCCAGCCGGCGCCCCTGCGCGAAGCTGCCATGGCCATGGGCGCGACCCGTTTCGAGACGATCTGGCGCGTCATTCTTCCGGGCGTCGTCAAAGTGCTGATCAGCGCCATCTTCCTCGCGCTCGGCCGGGCGCTGGGCGAGACCATGGCGGTGCTGATGGTCAGCGGCAATGCCCTCAACTACCTGCCGCAGAATATCTATGCGCCGATCTCGACGATGGCCGCCTTTGTCGTGTCGCAGCTCGACAGCGCGTTGCAGGACCCGTCCGGCATGGCGGTGCGATCGCTCGCCGAGATCGCCCTCGTGCTGTCCGTCATCTCGATCGTGATCAATGCCGCGGCGCGGTTGATGCTGGTGGTGTGGGGCCGCGTCGGCCGCCCCGCCGGGGCTGCCTAGGCGATGTCCGCCGCCGGGCAACACGCGCCGTCGCTGTCCGCCGCCGCGCCGGGGATGCGCCTGTCGCGCCGGCTGTTCAGCATGCTGGGCTGGTTCGCCAGCGGCGTTGCGCTGCTGCTGCTGTCGGTGTCGATGGTGTGGATTCTGGCCGTGGTGCTCATCCGCGGCATCACCGCGCTGTCGCCGACGCTCTTCACCACCGTGACGCAAGGCAGCGGCGGCGGCCTGCTCAACGCCATCGAAGGGACGGCGGTGCTCTCCGCCGGCGCGCTGCTGCTCGCCGTGCCGCTCGGCGCCGGCGCCGGCATCTATGTATCGGAGTTCGGTTTCGGCCGCTGGGCGGCGAGCATCCGTTTTCTCGCCGATGTGCTGGTCGGCGTGCCCTCGATCGTGATGGGCTATTTCGGCTATGTCACGATGGTCGAAGGGCTGGGCTGGAACTTCTCGGTCGCCGCCGGCGCGATCGTGCTTGCCATCATCTGCCTGCCCTATATCTGCCGCACCACCGAGCTGGCGCTGGGGCAGGTGTCGCGCGACCTGCGCGAGGCCGCCTATGCGCTCGGCGCCAGCGAAGGGCGGGTCATCCTGCGCATCTGCGTGCCGGCCGCGCTCCCGGCGATTCTCACCGGCATCCTGCTCGCGCTCGCCGTCTCGGTGGGGGAGACCGCGCCCTTGCTCTATACCGCCGGCTGGTCGAGCTATCTCTGGGATGGCGCGCTCGTCCATTCGCCGATCGGCTATCTCACCTACGCCATCTGGACCTTCATCAACGAGCCCTTCGCCTCGGCCAACGCGCTCGCCTATGCCGCGGCCTTCCTGGTGACCACCTTCGTCCTCGCCATCAACATCCTGGCGCGCTTCGTCATCGGCCGCGGCCGCTATTGAGCGGGCGCCGCGGGCTCGGGATGAAGCTGCAGGAAGGCGCGCGCCGCCGTCTCGGCGCGGCGCGCGATCTCGTCCGCCTTCGGATGGACGGCGCGCCCCAGAAGCAAGCTCACCAGCAGATCCTCCCAGAGCAGGGCGAGATACTGGATCGCCATCGCCGCGGGATCGCCGTCGCCGATCAGCCCAGCGGACTGGGCCTGCGCGAGCAGCGTGGCGATGGCCTGCCGGCTAGCATCGCGGCCGGCTTCCTGCAAGGTTTGCGCGACCTCGGGTGAGCGCGTCGCTTCGGCGATGGCGAGGCGGAACATCGCGATCACCGAGGGATGCGAGACCTCGTCCAGCAGCGTGGCGCCAAAGCCTTTCAGCGCCGCCGCCAGCATCGCGGGGTTCTGCGGCACGGGCAGGTCC
>JASHUO010000892.1 GCA_030039975.1 Alphaproteobacteria bacterium | reverse complement strand
ACTGGCACGGGACCTCTCACATGGCTGGAAACGGAGGGGACCCTCGCCATGCGCCGATTATTCAGCCTCGTCGCCGCAATCTTGGTGACGCTTGCCGTCGCGTCGGGCGCGGCGCGCGCCGCCGCCACGCCAGAGGCGACAATCCGGAGCTTCTATGCGACGCTGCTGGAGACGATGAAGAAAGGACCCGCGCTCGGCGAGAAAGGCCGCTACGATAGGCTTGCGCCGGTGATCCACAGCAGCTTCGACCTCCGCGACATGGCCCAGATGGCTGTGGGATTGAAGTGGGCGCGCTTTTCGCCGACCGAACAGCAGCAAGTGACCGACGCTTTCGCCCGCTACACCATCGCCACCTATGCCGATAACTTCAGCCACTATTCCGGTGAGAACTTCGTGGTGACAGGGGCGCGGAAGACGCCCTACGGCACCCTCGTCGACAGCCAGATCGTCAAGTCGAATGGCGAGCCGGTGAGCATCGACTATTTGATGCATCAGAACGGGGATGACTGGCAGATCGGGGACGTTTACCTCACTGGCACCGTAAGTCAGGTCGCGACCCTGCGCGCGCAGTTCTCGGCAGTTCTGGAGCAGCAAGGGGTGCAGGGCTTGGTCGATACGCTCAATCACAAGGCGGAGATGCTGGTCGCGAGCTCGTCCGCGCCCTAAAACACCACGAACTCGTCCCAACCATCGAACAAGGGGTCCGTCCATGCGCCTTCCCGGCTTCCTCCTCGCTCTCGGGCTCACCGGGCTCCTGGCATTGGCCACGCCGATACGGCCCGCGCTCGCGGCCGACGACGCGTCGAGCTTCATCGCTCAAACGGCGAACTCGGTGCTCACGCTCGCGCGCAACACCAGCCTCTCGCAGGACCAATATAAGCAGCAGCTTCACACCATCGCCGATCAGGCCTTCGATGCCCCCCGCATCGCGCAATTCGTTCTCGGACGCTATTGGCGCACCGCCAGCCCGACGGAACGGCAGCAATTCGTCCAAGCCTTCGAGAATTACATGGTGCAGGTCTACGCGACCCGCTTTCGCCAGTATAGCGGCTCCACCTTCAAGGTCATCGGCCAGCGCCAGGAAGGCAACAGCACGATGGTCACCACGGAGATTGCGCAACCGAACAGCCCGGAGCCGGCGCGCGTGATCTGGCAGGTCGGCAAGACCGCCAATGGATATAAGATCACCGATGTCAGCCTCGAGGGCATCAGCCAGGCGATTACCTATCGCCAGGAGTTCAACTCCGTGATCGAGCAGCACAACGGCCAGATCTCGGCGCTGATCCAACAGCTGCAGCAAAAGGCGAACGGGTAGCCCTGGGGCAAGACCCCGGGGATCGACCCGGGGCCTCGCCCGCAATCACTCCTTCGCCATCTTGATCGATTTGTCGAGGAAGGCGTCGGTATAGGCGGAGTTGACGTCGAACGGCTTCTCCAGCCCGAAATAGGTCTTGACCAGCTGGTAGTCGTTCTCCATCCGCTTCGGGTCGAACCAGCCGAGGGCGATGGTGGTGGTGTCGGGGTCGCGCATCAGTTCCTTGATGCGGATCCACTGATCGTGCTGAACGCGGTCGTCGAGACCGCTCACCTCGGCAAAGAGCGCCTTGAGACAGGGATCGACATTGTCGACGCAGGCGGCGAAGGCGCGTTGCGACACCTCGACGAAGCGCTTGACCACTTCACGGTGGCTCTTGAGGAAGTCGCCATTGACGATCACCGAGTTGCCGTAAGGATTGACGCCGACGTCGCGCCAGGCGAGGAAACCGAGATCGCTGCCGAAATCGCGCACCTTGAGATCGTGCTCGTTGTAGAAATCGCTGATGATGTCGACCGCGTGGCTCTTCAGCGAGGCGATCTTCGCCTGCGGCGCGATATTGACCCAGGTGATCGAGTTCGGATCGATGCCGGTTGCCTTGGCGAAGGCCGGCCACATGACGCGTGCGGCATCGCCCGGCGGATTGCCGATCTTGTGGCCGGGAAAATCTTTCGGCCCCTTGATGCCGCTGCTCTTCAGCCAATAGAAGCCCTGCGGGGAGTTGGCGTAGATATTCATCACCGCGACGACGTCCGCGCCCTTGCTCTTGGCGACGAGCGCGGTGGCGAGATCGGCGATGCCGATATCGGCATTGCCGGCGCCAACGCGCTGAGCGGTGATGCCCGAGCCCTTGCCGGTCTCGATCGAAAGGTCGATGCCTTCCTTCGCATACCAACCCTGCTGCTTGGCGTAGTAATAGGGCGAATGGTCGGCGGTCGGCACCCAATTGAGCACCAGCGTCAGCTTTTCCGCCGCACCGGCTGCGCTCGGCATGAGCAGCCCGATCGCCAGCGTGACCGCGGCAAAGCTTCCGGCTCTTTTCATTCGACCCTCCCTGCGCATGACGGAAAGCATTGCCGAGGCCGCCCGATCCGTCAATAATCAAACAACTGGATGGTTGATTAGGGAAGGGCGCCGTGGACGCTCCCGTCGAGAGTGCGCGGATCGGCAAACGCGATGCCGAAGCCTCGCGCCGGCTGCTGCTCAGGGCGGCGCGTGCTGAGTTCGCTACCAAGGGGCTGATGGGCGCGCGCGTCGACGAAATCGCGCGCAGCGCCGGCCTCAACAAGCAACTCGTCTATCACTATTTCGGCAGCAAGGATGAGCTCTATGGCGCCGTGCTCGAAGGCGTCTATGCCGAGATCCGCGAGCAGGAGCGCGCGCTGTCGCTGGGCGATCTGCCGCCGGAAGAGGCGATGGAGAAGTTGATCGGCTTTTCCTTCGACTATCTCGCCGACCATCCCGACTTCATCGCGCTGCTCAACGACGAGAACGGACAGGGGGCAAGGCATCTCGGCGGGTCGCGGCGGCTGCACGAGATGCACTCGCCGCTGATTGCGCTGATCCGCCGCACGCTGCGCAACGGCGCGGAGCGCGGCGCGTTCCGCCGCGACATGGACGCGCTGCAGCTCTACATCTCGATCGCCGGGCTCGGCTATTTCTATTTCTCCAACAATCGGACGCTGTCCGCCATCTTCGGCCGCGATCTCGGCAGCGCGCGCGCCACCGCCGCGCGGCGCCGCCACGTCATCGACTTCGTCATGGCGGCGCTTCGCCCCACCTCTGATGGCGCAGGAGGCGTGGCGGATGGCTGAGACGCAGCCGACCATGGCGCCGCCGGCCGCGCTCGGCACGCTTGCGGAGCGAGGCGAGACGGCGTGGCGCCGCTATGCTGTGATCGTTGCGGTCCATCTCGCGCTGATCCTGTTCTGGCAGCTCGCCGTCGACTTCTTCGGCATCAGACCCTTCATCCTCCCCTCGCCGCTCGCGATGCTGCGCACGCTGGCGCAGCCGAGCTACGCCTGGGGCAGCAACACGCTGGTCACGGCGACGGAGATCTTCGGCGGTTTCGCCCTCGCGGTGGTGATCGGCGTGGTGCTGGCCCTGCTCTTTTCCTGGTCGCGGCTGCTGACCCTGCTGCTCTTCCCGGTCTTCGTCACGCTCAACATGATCCCCAAGGTCGCGCTTGGCCCGCTCATCATCGTCTGGCTCAGCTATGGCATCGGCCCCAATATCCTCATCACCTTCAGCCTCTGCGTCTTCCCGATTCTGCTCACCATGGCGCGCGGCCTCAGCGAGATCGAGCCCGATCTCCTCGATCTCGTGCGCGCGCTCAAAGGTTCGCGTTGGCAGCTCTTCGCCAAGATCCAGTTTCCCGGCGCCCTGCCCTACTTGTTCTCCGGCATGAAGGTCGCGGCGATCCTGGCGGTGGCGGGCGCCGTGGTCGGCGAGTTCATCGCCTCGGATCGCGGCCTCGGCTATCTCATGATCCAGGTGCAGACTTCGCTCGACACCGCCGCGATGTTCATGGCGGTAGCCGTCCTCACCGCTCTCGGCGTCGGCCTCTATCTCGTGGTGCTGCTGCTGGAGCGGCTGATGATCGTCCGCGATGCGCGCGTGGAGTGATGCGATGACAGACGACACGGGACTGCTCGACCCCGCCGCCTTGCCGCGACGCATCGACGGCGTCGACAGCCTCGAAGAGCTGATGTCGCGTCCGAGCCGCGCGTTGGTCGAGGATCTCGCCGCGGTCGAAGGCGATATCCTGGTGCTGGGGGTCGGCGGCAAGATGGGGCCGAGCCTGGCGCGCCTCGCGCGCCGTGCCGCGCCGCAGAAACGCGTCCTCGCCGTCGCCCGCTTCAGCGAGCCCGGCTTGCGCGACGCGCTCGAGCGTCACGGCATCGAGACGATCGCCTGCGACCTCCTCGATCGCGCCGCGGTGGAGCGTCTGCCAGCGTCGCCCAACGTCGTCTTCATGGCCGGGCGCAAATTCGGCGCCGAAGGCGATTTGCCCCTCACCTGGGCGATGAACGTGCATGTCCCGGCGATCAGTGCCGAGCGCTTCCGCCGCTCGCGGATCGTCGCCTTCTCAACCGGCTGCGTCTATCCCTTCGCCGATGCCGCCGGCGGCGGCTCGACCGAGGAGACACCGCTCGATCCGCCGGGCGAGTACGCCATCTCCTGTGTCGGCCGCGAGCGCATGTTCGAGTATTTCTCGGCGCTCCACGGCACGCCGGGTCGGCTCTTCCGGCTCAACTACGCGATCGATTTGCGCTATGGCGTGCTCCACGACATTGCGCACAAGGTCAAAGCCGGCGAGCCGATCGCGCTCGCCATGGGCCATGTCAACGTGATCTGGCAGGGCGACGCCTGCGCCCAGGCGCTCCGCTGCCTCCGCCATTGCTCGACGCCGACGAGCCCGCTCAATGTCAGCGGCCCGGAGACGCTCTCGGTGCGCTCGCTGGCACACGCCTTCGCCGAGCGCCTCGGGCGCCCGGCCGTTTTCGCGGGCAGTGAGGCGCCGACGGCGTGGCTCACCAACACCGTCAAGGCACAGCGTCTCTTCGGCCCTCCGCTGGTGGCGCTGAACACCATGCTCGACTGGGTGGCAGATTGGGTGGCGTGCGACCGGCCGAGCCTCGGCAAACCAACGAAATTCGAGAGCCGCGATGGACGATACTGAGACCCTCCGTCACGCCGATCTCGCTGCGAGCAATATCCCTGCGGCGCTGGCGCTGTCGACCGGCGTCGGCTGGAACCAGACCGCGGCGGATTGGGCGCTCTTCATCGCCCATGGCCGCGTCATCGGACTTTGGGACGGGGAAGGCCGGCTGGTCGCGACTGCGGCCACCTTCCCTTACGACAACGGCTTCGGCTGGATCTCGATGGTCATCGTCGCGCCGGATTGGCGGCGGCGCGGGCTCGCCCGCCGGCTGATGATGGAGTGCATCGAGACCTTGCGTCGCCAAGGGCGCGCCGCGCTGCTCGACGCCACCCCGGCCGGCGCCGAAGTCTATGCTCAGCTCGGTTTCGTCAGCCTCTGCGGCATGGAGCGCTGGCAGGGCGAAGGCGGCACCGCGCCAACGTGGGCCGGCGTCGCGCCGCTGCCGCCCAACGCGACCCCCGATCTCACGGCCGCGGATGGACTCGCCTTCGGCGCCGACCGCAGCTTTCTCTTGCGCGATTTCCTGGCGCGCGACGGTTCGCTGGCGCTGCACTCCGGCGAGGCGCTGGCGGTGGTGCGGCGCGGCGCGCGTGCCACGCAGTTGGGGCCGCTCATTGCTCCCTCGGCGGAATCCGCGAGCCGGCTGCTTGCGGGTGCCCTTGCGCTCGCGCGCGGGCCGGTCTTTCTCGACCTGCTCGAGAGTGGCAAGGACCTGGCGCCGCTGCTCGAAGCGAACGGCTTTCGCATCCAGCGGGCGTTCCGTCGCATGGCGCTCGGCCGCGACACGCTGCCGGGCAATCCAGCGCAGCTGGTCTGCGCCGCCGGTCCGGAATTCGGCTGAAAGGGGAATCCGATGCCGCTGCCTGCCGCCATTGCCGAAATCCTGCGCGCCGGCGCCGTGATCCCGGCGCATCCGCTGGCGCTCGACGCCAAGCGCCGCCTCGATGCCCGCCGGCAGCGAGCGCTCTCCCGCTACTACCTCGATGCCGGCGCCGGCGGCCTTGCCGTCGGCGTGCACACCACGCAATTCGCGATCCGCGAGGCCGGGCTGCTCGAGCCGGTGCTGCGCAGCGCCGCTGAAACGGCGGCCAGCTGGGTGCGGCGGCCGGTGGCGCTCATCGCCGGGATCTGCGGCCCGACCGAGGCCGCGCTCGAGGAAGCGCGGCTGGCGGCGCGGCTCGGCTATCACGCCGGCCTGTTGAGCCTCGCCGCGATGAAAGGCGCCGATACCGCGGGGCTCATCGAGCATTGCGCGGCGATCGCGACGGAGATCCCGCTGGTCGGCTTCTACCTGCAGCCGGCGGTGGGCGGGCTGCCGCTCGGCGTCGATTTCTGGACACGCTTTGCCGCGCTCGACAACGTCGTCGCCATCAAGGTGGCGCCGTTCAACCGCTACCGCACCCTCGACGTCATGCGCGGCGTCGTCGAGGCGGGCGCCGAAGAGCGGGTGGCGCTCTATACCGGCAATGACGACCACATCCTGCTCGATCTCGTCACGCCCGTTACCGTCATGCGCGCCGGCAAGCCGGTGACCCTCCGTTTCCGCGGTGGGCTGCTCGGCCACTGGTCCGTCTGGGTCAGGAGCGCCGTGGCGCTGCTCGAACGCTGCCACGCCGCGGCGCGCGCCGGCGCGATCGCCGCCGATCTCCTGGCGCTCGACAGCCGCATCACCGATTGCAACAGCGCCTTCTTCGATGTCGCCCATGATTTCCGCGGCTGTATTGCCGGCTGCCACGAGGTACTGCGCCGCCAGGGGTTGCTGGAGGGCATCTGGTGTCTCGATCCCGCCGAGGGGCTCAGTCCGGGACAAGCGGCGGAGATCGACCGCGTCTGCCGGCAGCATGCCGATCTCGCCGACGACAGCTTCGTTGCCGCCAATCTCGCGCGCTGGCTCGGTTGACGCGATGGCGGAGCCGCTCATTCAACTGCGCAACGTACGCAAGCTCTACCGCTCCGGGGCGCAGGAGTTCCTGGCGGTCTCGGACGTTACGCTCGATATCGGCGCCGGCGATATGGTGTCGCTCGTCGGCCCCTCCGGGTGCGGCAAGACCACGGTGCTGAAGATCCTAGCGGATTTGCACAAGCCCGATGACGGCACGGTGCAGATCGGCGGTCCGGCGAGCCGCTTCGACCCCGGCCGCGATGTCGGCATGGTGTTCCAGCAGGCGCTGCTGCTGAAATGGCGCACCGTGCTCGAGAACGTCATGCTCCCGGCGGAGATCCTGAAGCTCCCCGCGGCCGAGGCGCAGGAGCGCGCACGCGCGCTTTTGGCGATGGTGGGACTCGAAGGCTTCGAGGACAAATATCCACATCAGCTCTCGGGCGGTATGCAGCAACGCGCCGCCATCGCCCGAGCCCTTGTCCATGATCCGAAGCTCCTCCTCATGGACGAGCCCTTCGGCGCGCTCGATGCCCTGACGCGCGAGCGCATGAACCTCGAGATGCTGCGCATCTGGGAACGGAGCGGCAAGACCGTGGTCTTCGTCACGCATTCGATCCAGGAGGCGGTGTTCCTCGGCTCGCATTGCGCCGTGCTGACGGCGGGTCCGGCACGCATGGCGGCCTATTTCCCGATCGAACTCCCCTACCCCCGCACGCTCGAGATCAAGACCGGCGAGGCATTCGGCCAGATCGCGCGGCGGGTCTATCACCTGCTCGGCATGGGTTAGCCGGGATCGCATTGCCCCTCGAGCCGCAACGACCGCGGCGCCTCCACCTTCTCTCGCTCCGACCACTGCACCTCGGGTAGCCCCCCGGTTGCGCAAATTCGCAAGACAGGAGAAATCTAAATTCTCCGCAAGGTTCACGTAAGTTTGATGTCAGGTTGGCATGAGCGTTCGCGGGCCATAGCTGTTCACGACGAGATCAACATGGGCGCGTGGGCGAGTTTGACGCGCTCGCATCGTGCGATGTTTGACGCACGCGACGTGGGCGGATTGCCATGGATATCATCAGAATCGAGCGCGTAACCATGGCCGAGGCGGAAGAGCTGATCGCGGCCCTCTGGCTGAAGCTCGAAGAATACCAGTTAGGCTCTCCTCGATTGCGAGTCTCCCGAGCCGACGAGACGGTAGACCTTAGTCTCGAGTTTGCCCTGGACGGCGACGAGGATCTGGCAAGGCGAGGCGTATCCAGCCTTACGGGGGTTCGTTCGCCCTTGATCGCCTGGCGAGCGCCGGTTGGCAACGGTGACAACGTCCCGAGCATTCACCGCGGCAGCCCAGGCCTCGACACGATCGGCCGATGGCTCGGTGTCGGCTTATCTCGAGCCGCCGCAGAAGTACAAGGCTGACCGCCGAAGCCTGCCCGACGCATCGCCGCCGCGGGTTAGCCCAAGCGCGGCTCGTGCGTGCTCGCGCGGTTGGCTGCGGCCATCGAAGTCGCGTCAGGCGGGGCCGATCCGTAATCGAAACATCGGTTCCTGCATTCTGGAGGTCATCCGGTGTGGGAAGAAGAGTTGACATGGCAGGCACTCCTGCTGGGCGCAGTGTTCGTGACGGATATGGTCGTACTCATCGGTCTCATCCGCGACGAGCTGAGCGACCGGCGTGCTGCCAAGCTCGCCCATCCATTCCCGGTGATGGCGCGCGCTCATTCTGACTCGGTACCGCCATCGTCGGCATTTGCAGACGCGGTACAGCCGCAAAGGAGATACCAAATGAATGCGAGAGCGCGCCGAGCCGGCACCTGTTGCGCCATGGTGCTCGTCATTGCGATGGCCGCGGGCTGCGTTGCGATCGCCGTTGCCACTTGGCAGACGATCGTCCCACACCATCGGGGATCGGAGATGACGCTCGCGCTGCGCGCAGGTGACAATCCTTGGAAAAAGGCATGGCCAGCCGCCGGAGGATACGGGCTCCCGGAGAATTCATCGAGCCACGCCGTCGATATCGCGCGCCTTCCTGCGGTCCCCTCACCCGAGGTCAAAGGCAACTCGTTCACGATCCTGGCAGAGGTGATCATTCCGCCAGAGGGCGGAGAGGGAATGATTGTCACCCAAGGCGGCCTTTCCGGCGGTTGGGCATTCTATGTCAGAAACAGCAGGCCGGTGTTCCACTACAATCTGAACGGAATGGAACGGTACACCGTGGCCGCCGACCGGCCACTCGCACCGGGGCGGCGCACTCTCGTCGTCACCGTCTACGACGATGCGCAGGGCGCAGGCGAGGGCGGCGTCGCCACGATATCAGCAAACGGTGAACCGGTGGCACGCGGCAGAATCGAGAGGACGCGAACCTCCCCCTTTGCGTTCGATGAGGGGCTCGACATCGGCGAGGACAGAGGCACCCCGGTCGATCTCGCCTATGAGCTGCCTTTTAAATTCAACGGCGAGCTGATCAACATCGTCCTCAGCTTCGGTCGGCCGGCGAGCGGCAGCACCTCGCCGCCCACCGTCGTGTACGACTAGGACGCGCTGTCTGCGATCCCTCCCCGTGCTCAGAGCATGAACGGCAACAGCATCTTTGTGCGTTTCATATAGGCCGCATAGTGCGCCGGAAATTGCTGGAGCATGAGCTTCTCTTCGGCACGCGCGCTGTAGATGAAATAGGCGCCGAACAGGACGAGGGGGAGCAGCCAGACGATGCTCGCGCCAATCGTCGAGCCGAGCATGGCGAGGAGGATCCCGCCGTAGATCGGGTGGCGCACGAACCGATAGGGCCCGGTCGTGATGAGCTCCGGATTTTCCTTTCGAGACATGGGCATGCCCCAATTCCGTCCGAGATGGACCCGGGCCCAGATGGCGAGTCCTACCCCGAGGGCACAGAGCCCGACACCGATGGGCCCTGCGACCAGGCGGAAGCTTGCGGTCGATAACCGGGCATCGCGCAGAGCGCGGTTCACGGCAGGGAGATAAAATGCGAGCAGCACGAGCACAATAATGCCCAAACGCAACCGGCCCTCCCGCCCCCATCCCCGCGCGCCGATCGTCCGCTTCGCGCCCGGGGCCGAAATGGCCCAGTAGGCGACGAACATGGTCCAGAAGGCGGCGATGAACCAATCGTAGACGGTCATATCAAGGCTTCCCCTTCAAGGCTCGCACGCCCGGCGAAGCCAAGCGAACATTCTCGCTTCTCGCCACCCGACGCCGACGACGACTCTATTGTTTGATCCGCTCTCCTGCCGCCGCCTTGATATAAACTGGTTGGGGTCGGGGTGTTCGGGCGAAGCGGCGAGGCATCTCTTGGGCATTTTAGCAAGGCGGTCGCTGGGGCGGCCGTTCGGGTGGCTCTGGGCGTCCTATGCGGTCAGCACCGTCGGCTCGTGGGTTGCCTTCGACGCGTTTCCTCTGATCGCGATTCTCGTGCTGCACGCCGGCCCGACCGAGGTGTCGCTGCTGGCCGCTTCGGGGCTGGCGGCAGGGGCCGTTCTGGCGGTGCCGCTCGGCCCGTGGGTGGAGTTCCGCCGCAAGCGGCCGGTGATGATCGCGATGGACCTCGTTCGATTCGCGGCGGTGATGAGCGTCCCGGCCGCGTTTGCCCTCGGCTGGCTTGGTTTCACCCAGCTCGTCGCCGTGTCGCTCATCGTTGCCGCTGCTGACATCGCTTTCAAGGCGGCCAGCGGCGCATGCCTCAAGGCGCTGATAGGGCCGGAGGACCTGCTGGTGGCGAACGCGCGCTTCGAAGCGACGACCTGGACCGCGATTGCGCTCGGACCGCCGCTCGGCGGGGCCGCGATCGGGCTGTTCGGTCCGGTGACGACAGCGATCGCCGACGCGATCAGCTACCTGCTTTCGGCGGTCGGGATCGGCGCGATCGGCGGGAACGAGTCGCAGCCCGTACGCAGCGATGCCGCACGGCTCCGAGCGGCCGACCTCTTCGAAGGGTGGCGCTACATCCTGATGCACCCGGTGCTACGTCCGCTGTTCTTCAACACGATCCTGGTCAACGGCTTGATCATGGCAACCGCGCCGCTGCTCGCGGTCCTGATGCTCGGCCGCCTCGGCTTCGCGCCCTGGCAATACGGCCTCGCCTTCGGAGCACCCTGCGTCGGCGGCCTCATCGGCTCGCGACTGGCCCACCCTCTCGTCGCGCGCTTCGGTCAGCACAAGGTCATGCTCGCCGCCGGCGCGCTGCGCGCGTGCTGGTCGCTCGGATTGGCTTTCATCGGCCCGGGCAGTGCCGGAATCGTGCTGGTCATTACCGTCCAGCTCGGTTTGGTCACCTGCGCGGGCGTGTTCAATCCAGTGCTCGCCACCTACCGCCTCGACCAAACCGAAGCCGACCGAGTCGCCCGCACGCTGTCCGCATGGTCGGTCACCAGCAAGGCGACCATCGCCGCTTTCACCGCGCTCTGGGGTGTGCTCGCCAGCATGACCGGCCCCGGCGCCGCGATCGCAATCGCCGGTGTCCTCATGCTGGCGACGCCACTCCTACTCCCCCGATCCGACCGCGCGCCGCGGCACAAGCGAGAGCTCGCCCAGACCCGGGCATGATGTGCTTCAGGGTCGTCGCTCGCTCATTGGGGCCGCGTCACGGCGTCGCGGTTCCTTTCACGGCGACGTAACACTGTCGCCTTATAGTCCGCCCGTTATGTTGATTTGTTGTGGCGATGGCCTGGGGATGCACGGACTTTGTGAAATCCTTGGGACAATGGCGCAGGAGTTCGAGCGGCGCATGCTCCTCGGGCGATGGGGCGATGGCGGTTCCTCGAGCTACCTGATCACGACGGAAGACGCTCCCGTCGTTCAGAGCCCGGCCTTCGAGCCAATCATCCTGGCGCTTCCCGATGGTGCGATGGTTCCGATGCGCGCGCCGGCGCCGCCATCCCTGCGTCAGGATCAGCCGCGAGGCTGACGCGGCATCCCGCTTTGCGCGGCTTGCGTTGAGCCAGATCAAGGCGACGTCCCCTCACGTTCCGCGATCACCTTCTGGCGGAGGTCACGTTCGCCCGACGGGCGCGCTTTTCCGGCGCAATGGGGCCCTCAGCCCGCCAATCTGAAGTAGAGGAGCGGCAACCGTTCCGGCAACCGCTCCACGGCATCGATCTGAACGACATTGTCCCGGCCGAAGATGCGCGCCAGATAGCCATCCCCAGCGGCGTCAAGTCCGACGCAGAACACGTCGATCCCTTGCTGGCGAAGCGACAGGACGGCCCGTCGCGCGTCCTCGACCAAATAGCGACGGTCGGCGATGTCGATGTCGGAAGGCTCCCCATCGCTGATGAAAAGCAGGAGCTTGCGATAGGACAAGCGTTGGGCCAGCTCTCGTCCGGCATGGCGGAGCGCCGCGCCCATTCGCGTCGAGAAGCGGCCGGCGAGACCGGCGAGACGCCGCTTGACCACCGCATTCCAATCCTCGTCGAAATCCTTGAGGCGGTAGTAGTGGACATTCTCGCGAGTCTCCGAGCAGAACGCATGGACGGCGAAGGGGTCGCCCATGCCGTCCATCGCGTGGCCCAGCAACGTTGCGGCATCGCGCTCGAGCTCGAGCACGGTTTTCCCGGCGGCACCGATGACATCGTTGGTCGACTGCGAAGCATCGATCAGCACCAACACCGACAGGTCGCGAAATCGGCGCTCGAGCCGAGCATAGACCTTGGCGCTGGGGGCCAGCCCCGCGCGCCTGTCGATCGTCGCGGCGATCGCTGCTTCGAGATCCAGCCG
Organism: Alphaproteobacteria bacterium; assembly: GCA_030039975.1. Lineage (GTDB taxonomy): Bacteria > Pseudomonadota > Alphaproteobacteria > ATCC43930 > CGMCC-115725 > DAHUYF01. The sequence goes on along the minus strand of JASHUO010000892.1, from coordinate 6,168 downwards.
ATCACCCTCGCTCTGGCGTGTGAGGCGCACGGGACGGCTCACCTTCGCGGCGCGAATGAGCGCCTTGATACGCCAGACGAGCTCGGGATAGCACTCCAGAACGGCATCGATCGTTTCCTCCTGCCCTTCCGCTGGCGGGTATTCGATCAGCGTCGTCCACTCGTTGCGATCGCGGCCGATGAGAAAATCCCACTCCGGATAGCGCGCGACGGGGATGCCAAGCTCGCGCCCAACCGGCACCAGGCTTGCGCGGTTCGCTGGTTCGTCGCCGGCAGCACCGTAGCCTCCGCCGAGGGTATCCTGCTCCCGGCTTTCGAGACGCACGGATTCCTGGAGCGCCTCGACTTCGGCGGGTGCTGGCGACGCTGGCAGGTCCCAGAGACCTTGGTTGTCGTCGCGATAGAGTGGTTCGACGACATAGGTCCTGGCGTTGAACTGCGCGCGCATCTGGCCGAGATCATTGCCAAGCAGACCGCCGATGGTGCGGCTCAGCCCGGGCTGCTGCCAGGCGGACGGATCGGCGAAAAACAGCTCGCGTGCTTTGCCGATCCAGCCATGGGGATCGGCATAGCTGGGGTCGATGAGCGCACGCGCCAATCGCGCCATCAGCGCCGGCGCCGTCACCGCGCCCGATGCGTCGGCGACATGAAAGGGCAGCCACAAGCGCCTGAGGCCGGGATATTGCGCGATGGCACGCTGCTCGACGCGAGCATCCTCGATCAGCGAAACCAGTGCCACCTGTATGGGCTTCAGGCCGCCGAGCGGAAATCGCGCCGGCGTGAACTGTAGATGCGCGAGGACATGCGCCAAGGCGGCGCGGAACAGCTCCCTGCCGCCCCGGCCGGCCCAGCCGCGGAACGCCGTGGGTACGCGAATGATGCCACTCTCGAAACTGATGCGTCGCGGCACCTCGACCCCGCCCCCCGGCAAGGCGCGCAGCGGCGGCGCCCGGCGCCAGAGCGCCGTGACATAGGCTTTGAGCTCGCGCTCGACATCGGCAAATTCGAGGCCCTCGGTCTCCTGCTCCAAGGCGTGCTTCGCCAGCGGATCGATCAGCGCGAAGTAACGGAGCCGTCGCTCCGGCTCGTTCTCTGCGGCGCGGATGCCGCGGAGCGCCCAGCCTTCCAGCCCGCGAAGATCGATCGTCGCGAGGATACGCTCGGTCCGTTGCAGCAGCAGGCCGAGAGATTCCGGTGCGCGATCGGCCACCAGGCGCAGCACTCGCAGCCACTCGCCGAAGGCCTGCGTCGAGCCCAACCGTCGCGCGGCGGCCGGGGCGGCGACAAGAAGCGCGAGCGCAGCGCCGCCACCGGCGCAGGCCGCAATCTCCTGCAGAGCAGTGGCGAGCGCGAAGGCCGACTCCGCCCCCGCAGCCGTCGCCACACTCGGGGAATTGCGCATGAAGCCGAGCGCCGCATGGCTGCCCAGGCGATCCGCCACGTCGCGGCCGGCCCGCAGCCAGTCGCTCAAGCGCTCCGCCGGAAAGATCGCCTGCGCTTGGCGCCACACAAGCTCGAGAGTCCCCGCGAGCTCCGGCTGATCGGCCAGCCAATCGATCGCCACATGCCGGTGCTCGGGAGGGCGCTGCGCCATGGCGCGTCAGACCAGGGCTGCGATCGCCGCCGTCAACGCCCCGCGGATATCCGCGTCATCCGTGATAGGCACGACGAGCGCCACTTGGCAGGCGGCTTCGATCGCGATGCCGCGGGCAACGAGCCGGCCGGCCTGAATCAGCATGCGCGTCGAGGCGCCCTCATTGAGGCCGTGCCCTCGCAAATTACGCGAACGTTGCCCGATGGCGACGAGCAGCTCCGCGACGGCCCGACCGACGCGCGCCTCGTGCGCGACGATCTCGGCTTCGATGGCGATGTCGGGATAGCCGAAATCAATCGCGCCGAAGCGCTGCTTGGTCGATTCCTTGAGATCCTTGAGCACGCTCTGATAACCGGGGTTGTAGGAGATGACGAGCGCAAAATCGGGATGCGCCCGCACGAGCTCGCCCCGCTTCTCGAGCGGCAGGACGCGACGGTCATCGGTGAGGGGATGGATGACCACCGTCGTGTCCTGGCGCGCTTCGACGATCTCATCGAGGTAGCAGATCGCGCCGTGGCGCGCGGCCAGCGTCAGCGGCCCGTCATGCCAAGCCGTTCCCTCGGCATCGAGCAGGAAACGTCCCACCAGATCCGACGCCGTCATATCCTCGTGACACGCCACGGTGATCAGCGGCTTGCGCAGCCGCCACGCCATGTATTCGACAAAGCGCGTCTTGCCGCAGCCGGTCGGGCCTTTGAGCATGAGCGGCATGCGCTCGGCATAGGCGGCCTCGAACAGCCGCAGCTCGTCGGCGATGGCGCGGTAGTACGGCTCGTCGCGCAGCCGGTATTCGTCGAGATCCATCCCTCACCCTCCCTCTGTCGCTGAGGCGTGAGAGGGGGACGCCTCGCTCAGCGGTGGCTCGCCGTTTTCTGGTTCGGAATGCCTTCGATCGGACATTCTTCGGTGCCCACCGTCTGACGCGTAAGGGCCTCGACCATGGTCCGCGTGCCCTCGGGGTCGGTGATCCATTTCTTGTAGAAGTCGTAAGGGCAGATGGCCTCGCCGCGCACATCTTCGCGCGAGTTGATCTTGCCGGTGTAGCCGCGATGCACGAGCTTGAAGAGATGGTTTTGCGCCTGAAGATTGCGTCGGGCGTCGCGGATCAAAGATTTCGAGAGCTGGGCGTATTGGATGCCCATGTCCTCTTCGCCGCACTCGCCGAGCGTCCTGCCGTCGAAGCCGATGATGGCGGAGTGGCCGAAATAGGAATAGACGCCGTCGAAGCCCGATGCATTCGCGACCGCGACATAGACATTGTTGGCCCAGGCCATCGCCTTCGCCATCAGGACCTGCTGATCCTTCGCCGGATACATGTAGCCCTGGCAGCGCACGATCAGCTCCGCGCCTTTCATGGCGCAATCGCGCCAGATCTCCGGGTAGTTGCCATCATCACAGATGATCAGGCTGACCTTGAGCCCTTTGGGGCCGTCGGAGACATAGGTGCAGTTGCCGGGATACCAGCCTTCGATCGGGACCCAGGGCATGATCTTGCGATATTTCTGCACGATCTCGCCGCGGTCGTTCATCAGGATGAGCGTGTTGTAGGGTGCTTTCTTCGGATGATCTTCATGCCGTTCGCCGGTCAGCGAGAATACGCCCCACACCTTCGCCTTGCGGCAGGCTTCGGCAAAGATCTGCGTCTCTTCGCCGGGGACGCTCGCGGCGGTCTCATACATCTCCTTGGGGTCGTACATGATGCCGTGCGTGCTGTATTCCGGGAACACCACGAGGTCCATGCCGGGCAGCCCGACCTTCATCCCGACGAGCATTTCGGCGATGTTGCGCGCATTGGCCAGCACCTCCGCCTTGGTGTGCAGCCGCGGCATCTTGTAGTTGACGACGGCTACGCCGATCGTGTCGTTGCTGCTGCTGATGTCACCATGAAGCATGACGATCTCCTTTCGCTCGATCGCCGCCCAGCCGCGCCGTCGAGGCGCAGGTGACGGCATGACAGCACGCCGCAATGGCGCGCTCGCCCGACCTGTCGAAGACGCAAAAAACCCGCTCCAACCACTGTCGTGGCCGTGAGCGGGGGCAGCTTTGCCCGTGATGTGATTGCGGCACCGTTGCCGCGCGATCCAACCCCTGGACCTGGTTCAGACGCTATCCGAGAACGTCATGGGAGTCAACGATAGCGGCCGCGACCGCGCTGATCGAGACGCGCCGATTCATCGCCTGGCGCCGCATGAAGTGATACGCCTCCTCCTCGTCAAGCTTGCGCGACTGCATGAGTATGGTCTTCGCCCGCTCCACGCTGCGGAAAGCGCGCAGCGTCTCGTCGAGCTTGTCGATTCTGCTGCGCAGCCGCCGCTCGTAAAGGAACTGTGCGCGCGCGAGCGCGAGGCTGGTAACCACCGCGCCCGGAGTGAAGGGCCGATGCAGAACGGCGTGCGGCGCGCAATTGCGCAGCAGCTTCAGGTCAGGCGCCTGTATCGCCGGCGTCACGGCAACCAGCGCCGCCAGCGGCTCGCCCGGAACCCAAGGCAGGCACTGCGGCAATTCCGGAACCAGCTCGCAGAAGATGACGTCGGCATCTTCGGGCAGGCGCGTGGACATCGGCCACAAGCGGCGCACCCGGCTCCGCGTGCGCAGCAGTTCCCGCGCCAGAGCGTCGCCTTCGTCGTCGCGCCGTACCGCGACGACGATCTCGAGCGACGAGATCTCGCTTCCCTCGCCTGCGGCCTCCTGCGTCGAACGAACATCCGCCATCATCGCCTCCGCCGGACGAGCCAGGCGACGCTCGCCGAACCATGAGTGCGCTCCGGCGCCAAAGCGCCGAGTGCGACGCGCGAGGCTCGGTCGGCGCGGCTCATCGAACCGTCGCCGAGAGGCTGGCGCGGCCGCGACCGACCAGGTAGGGATCGGCCCAGACCGGCATCGCGGATTGGCGGACGATCTCGAACTGACCGGCGCGATTGGCACGGCCGATCCGCGACCAGAGGCTCGTGTGGCTGGTCGCGGCGCTCACGGAAACCCGTCCCTGCGGCGCCTCGAAATCGGAGTCCAATACCGCCGGCTTGATGATGTCGGTCGCCATCGTATTGGTCCCGGCCAAAGCGTTGGCGAAGAGATGCACTTGGAAATAGGCCGCCTCGGCGCACATGTTGGTGGGCTCGTCGTCGCCGTAGCGCTTCTTGTAGCGGCTGACGAAGCGGGCATTGCGCTCATTGGCGATCGACTGGAAATAGGGCGCGGCGGTGATCTGCCCTTCGGCCACTTCGCTACCCATGGCGCGCACTTCGGACTCGGTGGTGGTGAGGCTGGCGATCGGCGTCACGCGGGGATCGAAGCCGGCCTCGAGGTAGCTCTGATAGAGATAGACGGTGGAATAGCCCACGACCGTCGAGAAGATCACGTCGGCGCCCGCGTTCCTGACCTGGCGCATGACCGGGCCGAAATCCGCGCGCTTGGCCCGCAGATCGAGGTAGGTCTCGCCCACCACCTCGCCGCCGCGGCTGCGCAGGAGGTCGCGCATCACCCGGTTCGATTCACGGGGATAGACATAATCCGACCCGACGAAATAGAAGCGCGACCCGTAGGTCTCGGTGAGATAATCACAGAGCGCAACGCTGTTCTGGTTCGGGGCGGCGCCGGTGTAGATGACGTTGGGCGAGAATTCGAAACCCTCATAGAGCGTCGGATACCACAGCAGCCCGTTGAGCCGCTCCACCACCGGCAGCACCGCTTTTCGGCTGCTCGAGGTGTAGCAGCCGAAAATGGTCGTCACCCCGTCCTCGACCATCAGCCGCTTGGCGCAGAGGGCGAAGGCCCGCGTCTCCGAACCGGGATCATAGATCACCGGCACGAGCTCGCGGCCATTCACCCCGCCGCCCTGGTTGATCTCCTCGATCGCCAGCAGGGTCGCGCGCAGCTGCGTCTCTTCGATCACGGCCATGACGCCGGATTGGGAGAAGAGCACGCCTACCCGCCAGGGCTCTGAGCCCGCTTCCCGGCGCCACGTCATCGCCTCCTCCATCCATCGGGTTCGGCGTCGCGGTCGCAGCTTTGGCATCGCACCAAAGGTTATTGCACTAGTTGATGGTTCTTCCATCGGACGAGTCAACCGCATTTACTGCGCGCTGATAAGCCCGCCCGCGACTTCCTCTCAAACACTGCATGAAGCATGCCAGCGACGATGCCGCGCCGGAAGGCTTTTTCCGGGGAGGCTGGGGATGGGCGAGTTGGAAGCATGGGGGAAAGCTGCCTAGGGATTGCTCAGACTGCCAGATGGCGTTGCACGACCTCGGCGGTGAGCTCACCGATGTCGCCGCCGGCGACGATCCGGCCCGTGTCGAGGATGGCGAATTTCTGCGTGATGTCGCGCACGAAATCGAGATTCTGCTCGACCAGCAGCACGGCGCAGCCGCGTTCGGCGGGGATGCGCTTGATGATGGTGTCGATCTCCTCGACAACCGAGGGCTGGAGCCCTTCGGTCGGCTCGTCCATGAGCAGCAGCTTCGGCTCCTGTACCAGAGCGCGCGCGATGGCGAGTTGCTGTTGCTGGCCGCCGGACAGTACGCCGCCCTTGAGCTTCATGAGCGGCGCGAGGGCGGGGAAATAGTCGAAGACGAA
>JASHUO010000891.1 GCA_030039975.1 Alphaproteobacteria bacterium | reverse complement strand
GCCGCCATTACCAGTTAGACTGTACCCGCGACGGGAGTGGTGATGGCGCGTATTCTTCTCGCCGAGGACGACGACAATCTCCGGGTCTTTCTGGCGCGCGCCTTGCGTCGCGCCGGCCACGATGTGCATGCCGTAGGCGATGGCGATGCCGCGCTCGCCTGGGTCAGCGAACGGCCGATCGATCTGCTGCTCGCCGACGTGGTCATGCCGGGGCTCGACGGCATTGAGCTGGCGCGCCGCGCCAATGATCTCTGGCCGGAGCTGCGCGTCATGTTCATCACCGGCTTCGCCGCCGTCGCCCTGCGCCATCGCGGTGTCACCCGGCGCCAAGCGGCGGTCCTGGCCAAGCCCTTCCATCTCCGCCAACTCGTCGATGAGATCGATCGATTTCTCGCCGCATAGCGCTTCGCGAGCTTGCAGCGCTCGTCGAAGGCGGCGTCAGCGGTTGCAGAGCAACCGCGGGAGCCGCACAGAGCGGGCTAGCCTCCCGTCCGCCGTCGCACCGTGTTCTACTCTGCACCGCGCGGCTCTCGCCATTGCTGCGCAATGGCTGCCGCCGCCCCCCGACGAGCGCTTCGCGTCGCCGCGAGTTGCGAAGCGCAGCGAAATCGGTTACACCGCCCCTCTCCTGATGAGGGGGCACGTAGCTCAGCGGGAGAGCACTACCTTGACATGGTAGGGGTCACAGGTTCAATCCCTGTCGTGCCCACCACTCAGACCCGCGGGAAATTCAGATTTTCTGCGGGTTTTCTGTATCGGGCGCCTGGTCGTCCGTGACCACCTTGAGGCCTTCGGCCTCGGCCTTGGCACGCAGCCAAGCCGCTTCGACGCGGGTCAACCATTGGCTGACGCCGTTGCTTCTGAGCCAGTCTCCCCCCCGCGGCGAGAGCGCACGCGCCGTCCAGTCGGCGGCACGTTCCGACGCCGCTCTTTCCTGGGTCCCTGCTGGATGCAGGAACTCGATGTCGATCACTATGCCTCCCCAGCCCCAGCTTTTTCCTTAGGGTGGCACAGGCCGAGGCATGGGCAAGTGAAACTCGTGTAGTGCGCAACATTTTTTGCCCGTGCGTGGCACGCGCTCGAATGGGAGGCATCCAGAGCTTTTTTGGAATGGCTGGCATTCGCTGAAACCGGGGACAAGCGCCGTCCCGATCGCCTATTACGAGTGAATGCGCGACACCCCTGGTGACCACAGCCGGGACCGGGAAGACGCGGAGCTGCAAGAGAGCCCGGAAAGTGTCCTGGCACAAGCGGCCGCGCTTTATCGCGCTGGCCGGGCTCGGGACGCTTTGGACCGGCTGGGCCCTCTCGTCGCGACCAGCAACGCGCCGCCAAACGCGCTGGCGATCGCGGCGAGAATCGCGACGGAACTCGGCGATCTCGAGCGCGCGCTGCACTATTACGGCGCGGCGGTGCTTGCCGCGCCGAGCGCTGCCGAGCTGCACTACAGCCTTGGCCTGACCCTCGCGCGGCTCGGCCGCGAATCCGAGGCGGTCGCCGCCTATCGCGAGGCCGTGCGGCTCAAGCCCGACCTGCTGCCGGCGCACAACAATCTCGGCGTCATCCTGCAGGCGATGGGCCGCTGGCCCGAGGCGGTGGAGGCCTATCGGAACGCGCTTCGGCTTGCGCCCACCGCCGAACTCCATCGTAATCTCGGCATCGCGCTGGAGGGTGCCGGACGCCACGCCGACGCAGCGGCGAGTTATCGGCAGGCCATCGCGCTCAATCCGCAATGGGCGGCTCCCCATCAGAATCTGGCGACCACGCTGCTGGAGCAGGGCGACGCGCAAGGCGCGCTCGAGGCCTGCGATGCCTGGCTTCGTCTCCGGCCTGGCCTGCCCGAGCCCATCGGTTTGAAAGCGGTGGCGCTGTACGAGCTCGGTCAGCGCGACGCCGCGCGTCATCTCGCCGATCTCGATCGCTTTCTCCGCATCATCGAGATCAAGGAGCCGCCCATCGGCTATGACAGCCTAAGCGCCTTCCACGCGGCGCTGGTGCGCGAGGGGATGGCGCATCCGACGCTCCATTCGCCGGGCGCGGCCGACCCGCACTACAACGGCCCCGGTTTTCGCACCACCTGGGAGCTCTTTGGTCAGGAAAGCGGCCCCTATGCCGCGCTCGAAGCGATGTTTTCCCGCGCGCTCGCCGACTATCTCGCGACGGTGGCAATGCCGGATCCGGCGCATCCCTTTCTCGCTCAACCGATCCCGCGGTTGCGGCCGAGCGCGGTGATAACGGTGCTGGAGCGCCCCGGCCGCCTCGCGCCGCATATGCACTACGCAGGTTATGTCAGCGGCGTCTATTACTGCCAGATTCCGGAAACCATCGGCGCGCCGGGGCGCGGACGCGAGGGCTGGTTCGAGATCGGCTGCCTGCCGCCGCGCTTCCATCGCCGCGGCGATCCGGAGGTCCGGAGCATCCGGCCGCGCGAGGGCCTGATGCTGCTGTTCCCGTCCTATATCTTTCACCGGACGCTGCCCTTCGACTCCGCTCAAACCCGGATCTCGATCGCCTTTGACACCATTCCGGTGCCGTAGCGCGGGACCCTTCCCCTGGGTGGATGCTTGCCGCGAGCAGACCCGGGGACGCCTGCTGGCGGCCTCTGCGACCCCCGAATCGCACGGATTCCCGCCTTTCCCGCGCCGTTGAGCAAGATTTAACCACCGCTTGGTAACCTTGAGGGCTAAACAGGGTCCACAGAAGAGGGGCTTCGGCTCCGACGGGTCGCCATGGCGGTCAAGTACCTGAAGCCGATGCTCGATGCCGGCTCGTCGCGCGTCTTCAACTGCAACGCGCTGACGCGCAAGGTGCTGGAGAAAGACCCGAATGCGCAGCGGCTTTTCCGCAACACGCCGCTCAACGGCGTGGTGCTGATCAAGGATGCCGTGCCGGAAGCCGAGCGCAAGGGGCCGCGCTGCCCGCCGGTGGGCACCAAGCTCTACTTCCCCTTCAACGAGCTCGACATCTACGAAGGCGGCCGCACCATCTTCCTGCACGATCCGCATCTGCAGCAGAGCATCCTCGAGAATTTCGGCCAGAACGCGGCGATGACCAAGGAGGGGCTCGCCGAGGATCTGCGGGTCCTCGAAGTGATGGACAGCTTGCCCTCGCTCGATCCTTTTTTGATGAAGGATGTGTTCCAGCGCTCGGGCATTGCCGTCAACGAGGCCTATTTCGAGATCACGCCCGATCAGTGGAAAGAGATCGAGATCTTCATCCTGCAGCGCTTCGAGCCGCTGGCGAAGGCAGCCTTTCCCGACGCCATGCATTCCGACGAGAAGGCGCGCCGCCTGGTCGAGAAGATCTGGGAGGCGAAGGACGTGACGGCGCTGGCGCCGCTCATCGAGGCGTTCCGTCTCCCGCCCGATAAGGCATTGGAGATCTTCGCCGCCTGGAAGGGCATCAATTTCTATTCCTTCCAGTACGCGCGCGTGCAGCCCAAGCTCGTCGAGATTGCCAAGTGGATCAAAGGCATCGAAGTGCCGTTCGGGGCCGTGCCGAATGAGGAGCGCAGCAAGCTCCTGTCGATGGTCGAAGCGGTCAAGGATCAGCTACGCCGCGAATGGCACGGCGTCGACCAAATCCTGCGCGAGTACACCGACGGCTACGACAAGATGTTCAATCACAAGGCCAGCTCGGCCGAGTTCCTTGGCTTCTTGCGGAATTGCAGCAAGGCGTATTGGAATCTCGGCAGCGGGCTCGGCAAGACCGGCCACGCCGTCTATTGCTGGCAGATACTTACCGGCCGGTACCAGCAGCAGGCCAAGCTGCCCTGGCCGGTGATGCACCAGACGCTGCGCCTGCTGGTCGAGATTCTGCAGCCCGAAAAGAAGCCCGCCGCGAGCATGGCCTGGGCGTAATCCCGCCGGAACAGTGGGAAATTCCGGGGCGTTAGCGCCGCATCAGGCAACTGCACCACGGGCGACGAGTCATGCAGAGGCCATCGGATTACTGGTCGGCATGGATGGCGGGGTGGGTGAGCGCCACCAAGACGATCCTCGAGGCGCAGCAGCGCGCCTTGCAAGCCTTCCTACCGACCGCGCGCCGGCTCGAGGAGGGCCTGCCCGCAACTTCCGGGGACAAGCCCGGGCTCGTGCCGCGGCGCCGCGGCCGTCCGCCGAAAAGCGCCGGTGAAACAGGCCGGCGCCGCCGCGGCCGTCCGCCGAAATCGGCGCGCGCCAAACGGTAGGCACGACCTGCCGGAATTCCCTATCCGTACCGCGCTGCGCGCGGCACGTTTTCGCGTAACCGGTGCAGCGCGCGGCTTGGCGTTTCTCCGGGGATGTGTCATGGATAGGCATCCCGACAACCCGCCTGATAGGGAGGCGACGCCATGAAGCTCTACATGCATCCGGCTTCAACGACGAGCCGAGCGGTCGTCCTGTTCATTGCCGAAAACAACATCCCTTGCGAGATGCAGGTCGTCGATCTCTTTACCGGCGAGCATCTGAAAGAGCCCTTCGCCAAGATCAACCCGAACAAGATGGTGCCGGTGCTCGAGGACGGCGACTTCCGTCTGACCGAGAGCTCGGCCATTCTGAAATACCTCGCCGACAAGATCGGCTCACCCGCCTATCCCAAGGATTTGAAACAGCGCGCCCGCGTCAACGAGGTGATGGACTGGCTCAACGCCAATTTCTATCGCGACTACGGCTACGGGCTCATCTACCCGCAGGCCTTCCCCGGCCACCAGCGCCGGTCGGAGGAGGCGCATGCCGCGACGATCGAGTGGGGCAAGGAGAAGACAAACGCCTGGTTGCAGCTCCTGAACGATCACATCATCGGCAGCAACAAATATCTCTGCGGCAACGAGATCACCATCGCCGATCATTTCGGCTTCGCCATCGTCCAGGTCGGCGAGCTGATCCGCTGCAGCTTCGCGCGCTATCCGAATGTCGCGCGCTGGCTCGATACGATGCACAGCCGGCCGGCCAGCGCCAAGGTCTACGAGGTGATCAAGGGCTTTGCCGAGCAGATGAAGGGAAAGGAATTCGTCGCCATCTGAGAGGAACGGCGCGGCGCCGCCGCGTCCTCAGCCGGAGGAGATCGACCGATGATCAAGGGCCTCCATCACAACGCCTATCGCTGCCGCGACTCGGAGGAGACGCGCCGCTTTTACGAAGGCTTTCTCGGTCTGCCGCTGGTCGGCGCCTTGCGCATCCGCGAGTCGATGACCGGGCGGCGGACCGACGTGCTGCACACCTTCTTCCGCATGGCCGACGGCTCCTGCCTCGCCTTCTTCGAGGCGCCGGACCGTCCTTTCGAGTTCAAGCAGCAGCACGATTACGACCTGCACATTGCCGTTGAAGTCGACAATGACGAGCTCATGCGCATGTTCGAGAAGGGGAAGCGCGAGGGCCGCGAAGTGCGCGGCGTTTCCGACCACGGCTTCATCCACTCGATCTATTTCCGCGATCCCAACGGCTATGTGATCGAGCTGGCGGCAAAGCAGCTCGGCCATGACGGGGCCCTCGATCCCGCTCGGAACGGCGCGCGCGCTATTCTGGATACTTGGCAGAAGGAGAAGACGGCCGAACGGGTCTAGCGCCCTCGGCCCCTGCTGCGGCAGCTTGGAGCGCAGCGGCGTTTGGCATCGTCAGCACGTTTGGAGGAGTTCGCATGTTGCGCGATTGGATTTACAACCATCCGACCTGGGAGGTCGGCACCGTCATCATTGCCTTTTCGGTGCTCGCCTCGTGGGTCGGGCTCTTTGTCTTCAACCGCTTCGTTCATGTCTCGATCCGCAGCCGGCACAACGACGTCGCCGGCTTCATCATCGCCATCATCGGCGTCGTCTATGCCGTGCTGCTCGCTTTCATCGCGGTCGCTGCCTGGGCGTCCTTCGATGAGGCCGACCACGTCGTGCAGCAAGAAGCG
>JASHUO010000890.1 GCA_030039975.1 Alphaproteobacteria bacterium | reverse complement strand
AGAGGGGGACGGTGAAAGCCCCTCTCCCGCGGAAGCGGGAGAGGGAGGGACCCACCGCGCAGCGGTGGGAGGGTGAGGGGAAATTCCCCGCGTGCTACAAATCGAGCCGCGCCACATCTCTTGCCGAAGGATCGCCATGAACACGCAAGCACCGCTCGACGCCGCTCGCCGGCTCGCGCCGATGATCGCCGCTGCCGGCGATGCCATCGAGACGGCGCGGCGGCTCACGCCGGAGGTGGTGGACGCTTTGCACGCGGCCGGGCTCTACCGGCTGCTGCTGCCGCGCGATCTGGGCGGTGCCGAACTCGATCTCGCCGAATTCTCATTGGTGATCGAAGCCATCGCCCAGGCAGATGGCAGTACCGCCTGGTGCGTCTGCCAGGCCAATGGCTGCGCGCAATCCGCGGGCTTCCTCGAGGCTGAGGCGGCGCGTGAAGTCTTCGGCGGGAAGCGGGCGGTGCTGGCCTGGGGGCCGGGCTCGGCGCAGGTGGCGGAGCTGCCGGGCGGCTGGCGCATTTCGGGGAAATGGGGCTTCGCCAGCGGTTGCCGCCAGGCGAGCTGGCTCGGTTGCTATGTGCAGGTGCCGGACGAGACGGGGAAGCCGCGCCTTGCGCCGGACGGAACGCCGCTGCTGCGCACCTTCGTCTTCCCGGCAGCGAGTGCGGAAATCAGCGATGTCTGGCAGGTGATCGGGCTCCGCGGCACGGCGAGCGATGCTTACACCGTGAGCGATCTCGTGGTTCCCGCACGGCTGAGCTTCCTGCGCAATGCGGCGCAGCGCACCGATTACCCGCTCTATCGCTTCACCATCAATTCCGTCTACATGGCGGGCTTCCCCGGCGTGGCGATGGGCATTGCCCGCGCCATGCTGACGGATTTCGTCGCGCTTGCCGGCGCCAAGACGCCACGGCTCATCAAAAGCGCCTTGCGGGACGATGCGGTGATCCAGGCGCAGGTCGCGCAATGCGAAGCGCGGCTGCGGGCCGCGCGCGCCTTTCTGCAGCAGACATTGGAAGAGAGCTGGCGCGCCGCCGCGGCGGGCCGGCTCACCGTCGAGCACCGCCTCGCCAATCGCCTCAGCAGCACTTACGCCATCCATCAGGCGCGCGAGGTCGCCGACATCGTCTTCCACGCCGCGGGGGCGACGGCGATCTATGAGAGCCATCCGCTCGAGCGCCGCATGCGCGACATCATTACGGTGTCGCAACACCTTCAGGCGCGTGTGCAACATTACGAGACCGTGGGCCAGTCGTTGCTGGGATTGGAGCCGGATCTCTCCGTCACCTGATGATCGGCTGCCGTCCGGAATGTTTCGTTTGAAGATTAGAGAACCCTTATACCGTGCAGAGATTGCAAAATAATTCGGCTTCATCATCGTTCCGGGAACGACGAGCCGGCGGCGGGGCCGGGCGAATGCTCGGGTATACACGCGTCTCGCTTTTCTCCAGCTACCAATCACCGCTTTGCCCGCGAAAGCGGGCATCCGAGGCTTCAGACGCGATGACCGGGGCGCGTGCTCTGGGTCCCCGCTTTCGCGGGGACGGCGAGATACTTATGGTATGTGCATGCCCAAGCGCGGGGGTGGCCCCGCCATGAGCGAGGAGGAGGATCTCGAGGCGGATGAGGAGATCGCTGCCGAGCCGGTCGAGGTGCCCGGTCCCCGCGAGAACGCGCTGCTGTTGGGCCATGACGCGGCGGAAGAGCCGCTGCTCAAGGCTTACGGCTCGGGCCGGCTGCCGCATGCCTGGCTGATCAGCGGCCCGCGCGGCATCGGCAAGGCGACGCTCGCCTTCCGCTTCGCGCGCTTCCTCCTCGCCGAGGGGCAGGCGGGTGGGCTCTTCGCCGCGCCGCCGAGCACGCTCGCCCTGGCGCCGGAGCACCCGATCTTCCGCCGCGTCGCCTCGGGCGGCCATGCCGATCTGCTGGTGGTGGAGCGCGGCTTCGATCAGAAGCGCAAGAAGCTGCGCAGCGAGATCGTCGTCGACGATACCAGGACGATCGCCGGGTTTTTGCGCCTCACCCCGGCGGAAGGCCGCTGGCGGGTCGTGATCCTGGACGGCGCTGACATGATGAACCGGAACGCCGCCAACGCTTTGCTCAAAATTCTCGAAGAGCCACCTCAGCGTGCTGTCCTGCTGCTCCTCAGCGACAATCCCGGCCGGCTGCTCCCGACCATCCGCTCGCGCTGTCGTCTTCTGGCGCTGAAGCCGTTGCCGCAGACGCTGGTACTGGAGGCGCTGGCGCGCTATCGCCCGGATCTCCCCGCCGGCGATCGCGCCATCCTGGCGCAGCTCGCCGAGGGCAGCATCGGCCGCGCCATCGAGCTCGCCGGTGCCGGCGGGCTCGCGCTCTACCGCAGCCTCGTCAAGCTGCTGGAGCGGCTGCCCGAGATCGACGGCGCGGCGCTCCACGCCTTTGCCGAGCGGCTGCAGCGCGGCGAAGGCGAGGATGGGTTCCGGCTGCTGGCCGAGCTGCTGCCGGGCTGGCTGGCGCGGATGGTGGCGCTGGCGGCCGGCGCGGGCGGCGAGGGGGCGCTTCCCGGCGAATCCCAGGCGATGCGCCGCCTCGCGGAAAGACGCGGCCTTGATCAGTGGGTTGAGGTATGGGAAAAGCTCACCCATCTTTTCGCCCAGGCGGACAGCGTCAACCTCGATCGCAAACAGGTCGTGCTGAACGCCTTTTTCGCGCTCGAGGACGCCGCGCGCTGACCGCGTCCGGGCGCCTCCCCAGGAGAGACTATGAGCGGCGGCCGAACCTATTACCTGACGACGCCGATTTATTACGTGAATGACGCGCCGCATCTCGGCCATGCCTACACCACTGTGGCGTCCGACACCCTCGCGCGCTTCATGCGGCTGGACGGTCGCCGCGTTTATTTCCTCACCGGCACCGATGAGCATGGCCAGAAGGTCGAAAAGGCGGCACAGGCCGCTGGGGTCGACCCCCAGGCTTTTTGCGATCGCGTCTCGCAGAATTTCCGCGAGATGACCAGGCTGATGAACATCAGCAATGACGACTTCATTCGCACGACAGAGCCGCGCCACACCCGATCGTGCCAGGCGCTCTGGGAGGCAATCGCCGCGCGCAAGACGCCGGAGGGACGCGACAATATCTACCTCGGTAAGTACGCCGGATGGTATGCGGTTCGCGATGAGGCGTTTTACGGCGAGGACGAACTCACTGTCGGCTCGGACGGAAAGCGGCGCGCGCCTTCCGGCGCCGAGGTCGAATGGGTTGAGGAGCCGAGTTATTTCTTTCGTCTATCCGATTGGGCTGATTGGCTTATTGCTTATTTTGAACAGCACCCGGAGCTG
>JASHUO010000889.1 GCA_030039975.1 Alphaproteobacteria bacterium | reverse complement strand
GTTGGGTCGACGCTGCCGCGCCGCTGGACCAGATGATCCGCAGCGTGGTACGTGTCGTCACACTAACATCCGGCTGGTCTTGAAGTCCCGGCAAGGCGGCGATTTCGCGCGATCGAGGCGAAACTGCGCTCGACCAGCCGGCGGCGGGCACGCAATGATCCCAAGGCCGCGTAGGAGGTGACGATGGGCATGCCGATTGCCGCCGAGCGCCGACTTCTGAGCGAGGACGAACTGGGACCCGTTGCCCGAAGCCACTACCCCGAGCTCGAAAGCCTGTCGCGCGATCAACTGATCGAGCTCGCACGCTGGCTGCGCGCCCGGCGGGCGCGGGCGCGCGACCTCGTCCGTCATCGCCGCCGCGCCAGCCGCGGCAAAGCCGACCCGCGCAGCCCGGCGCCAGAGTTCCCCAGCGAGCGCGGTCTGACGGCGAAAAAGCAGGTGTTTTCTCATTCCTTGCGGCGCGTCAATGCCCGCCTCAATCATCTTCTCGCCGAGGAGAAGCCCGCGCCCGGCCGTTGAGCGCGGATCGAGCACGCGCGGCGCGTCGCGGCATCAGGCGAACACCGGATGTCGTTCTCGAATATTCTTTGTGAACATCGACCATGGCGTCGGCTCTCGACACCGTTTTCCCGCCGCCGACCGGCGTGTCATTGCCCGGGCCGCGCGTGCCCCTGTGCGAACTTTCCACGCCGCGCACCCTCTGGACGATGCGTCACAACCTGCTCGAGATGTGGCCCGCGCATTATTATCGAGCTCTTCGGCTGCATCGGCGCCTGCTCGGGTGCGACCACTTCCTGTTCAATGACCCGGCCGACATCGACCAACTGCTCATTGCGCATCGCGAGCGTTACCAACGCGAACCGACGGCGCGGCGGCTCCTCCAGCCCATTGTCGGACGCGGTCTGTTCGCCGTCGAAGGCGAGGAGTGGCGCCGGCAGCGGCGCGGCCTCGCTCCGGCGTTCCAGTCTCGTCATATCGACCGCCTCATCCCCCGGTTCCACCAGCAAGCCGTCCAAATGATCGCGCGCTGGGGTAGCCACCACCAGCAACAGCGCAATCTTTTGCGCGACTTTCGCGCGCTCGCTTTGGCGATCGCCGGGCGCGCGATGTTCAGTATCGAGGACGAAGCCCGGACCGGGGCGCTCGGCGTGCTCATCGAAGGCTATGAGCGCTCGACCTCGCGTCTCGGCTGGCGCGACTATCTTGCCCTTGGCGGCTGGACAGGCGTGCGCCAGGCCGCTGACCGCGAAGCGTTCCGTCAGCGCTGGCAGAGCTGGGCGGCAGCGATGAGTGACAGCCGTCCGGCTATCGGCGATCTGGATGCCGCCGATGATCTGCTCGACCTGCTGCGCGCCGTGCGCGACGAGTCGACGGGTGCGCCGCTGGCGCAAGACGAGATCGTCGATCAGATCGGCACAATGATGGCCGCCGGCTTCGTCACGACCGCGGTGGCGCTGTTCTGGATCGCGGTGATGCTGGCGCTGCATCCGGAACACCAGGAAGCGCTGCGCGACGAACTCACCAGTGATGACGCGGGATCGCCGCCGCACCCGGCTGCGCTCCGCGCGGCGCGCCTCTGCCAAGCCTTCGTTTACGAGACGTTGCGGCTCTATCCCCCCGTCTTTGCGGTCACGCGCCTGGCCATGGCGGATGATCGCATCGGCACGGTCGAGATTCGGCGCGGCTCGATCATCATCGTCGCGCCCTGGGTCCTGCACCGCCACGAAGCCCATTGGACGTCGCCGCTGCTTTTCGATCCGGCGCGCTTCATCCACGACGGCCGCGTGCACGTGCCCAAGGCGTGGATGCCCTTCGGCGCCGGTCCGCGGATTTGCATCGGCATGGCGTTCGCGCTGAGCGAGATCCAGGTCGTGCTCCGCCTCATGCTGCAGCGCTTCAGGGTGACGCTCGCGGGACCTTGCCCGCGGCCTGTGGGACGTTTCGCGCTGGCGCCCGATGTCGAGCCACTGTTTGAGCTCACGCGCCGCTAGGCGACCCGCAGAAGTTCCCTACCGTCAGTTCCATCGGTCCCTAGGGGATTTCGCCGATGATCGCGTCGACCGATCCTCGATAGAAATAGGCTGGGCGAGGAAATTTACCGGGGCCGCAAAGCACGGGAGGATCGCCATGCTCTTCCAGGGAGGGTTCAGCTTTTCCAATTTTCTGGCTGACCTCGTCGCCGTGTTCGTGTTCGTCGTGTGGTTCTGGCTGCTCTTTGTCGTCGCGGGCGACTTGTTCCGCCGCCACGACATTTCCGGCTGGGGCAAAGCGCTTTGGGTGATTGCGCTGATTCTGGCGTCATACATCGCCATTTTCGCCTACCTCATCACGCAGGGCAGGGGCATGGCGGAGCGTAATATGCAGCGGGCGGAACACGCGCGCGAAGAGCTGCGTCGGGTGGTCGGCTTCAGCGTCGCCGACGAAATCGACAAGCTCGACCGGCTGAAGAATTCCGGATCGATCACCAGCGCGGAATTCGACCGGCTTCGCACCCGGCTCGTTCAATAGGCGGTTGCGCAGGTCACCCGGGCGGCCGGCCTAGAAGGGCAGATGCAGGGGGATCGCGTAGGTCAGGAGCAGCTCATTCTCGCCCGGATTGTGGCTGCTGAGGCCGGCGTTGGAGATGTGCGCAAATTGCACGCCGAGCCGGGATTGGTTGTCGAACTGATAGGACACCGTGCCGCCGGTGCGGAACTGAAAGACCTCGCCCAGATCTTCGCTGCCGCCGCGGTGATAGCCGCCGACCGCGGCGAGCGGCGTCAGCACGACGGGGCCCAGCGCAAAATCGGCATAGAAGCCGGCGTAGCCGAAGACCCCGCCCTTGGTATTGGCGAGCAGCCCGATGGCCGGACCGATATAGAAGAGCTTCTGACCATAGCGGAACTCGGCTTTGCCCTCGGCCAAGGTTCCCGTTCCGGGATGGCCCTGAAGGTCGAAGGCGCCGGCCCCGAGATCGAGATAGCTCGGCTCGTTGCCAGCGAGCCGCACCGGCCCAAGCATCAAGTCCGAGCCGGAAGACTGGGCGTGCGCACTCCCGCTGCCGAGCGCGGCGGCAATGAGGCAGAGCACTGCGGCAAATCGAGTAGCCATGGTCGGCCCGCTAGATAGAGGACCGCCCCGATTGTGGCAAGTGCGGAGCCATTGCGGGCCGGTCGTGTTCTCTAGCGATGTGGGCTCACCCCTGAGGGAGAGCGTCATGCAATACCTGTCTCGACCGGGCGAAACCGCAGAGCAATTCGAGGCGCGCGCGCTCGATTTCCGCGACAAAGCGGCGCGCTTGCGAGAGTTGGCCGCAGAACGCCGGATGGCCGGAAATCGCGGGACCGCCGAAAGGTTCACCCGAGTCGCCGCTGATCTCGATGCCAAGGCGAGTGAGATGGAAGGCGGTCAACCGGCGCAACCTGCGCCAGGGCCGTCCCGCTGATCGGCGCCGCGGGCTGAACCGGTCACCGGCTCGCGACCATTCTTATCGCGGCTGGTTCTGGTGGCTCGCCATCAGTTCTTTCGCCATCTCCGCGACAACGCTGGAGAGCGGCTTATCGGGTTGCGCGCGACACTCATCATAGAGGCGCTTGTTCAAATCCTCCTGATTCGCGTCGCGTAGAAAATCGATCCCGGTCCCTTGCGCCATCCCCGAGAGGAAGCCCAGGAACCATCCGCTGTATCCCACCAGCGTCATCCGGTTGTTACCGAAGACGGCCGCCGTGTAGGCCCGGCAGGTATCGACCGGGGGCGCCAGGAGCTGGATGCTTTGATCGGCGCCGACTTCGCTGCTGCTCACAACGATGGCCCCTGCCAGAACGATAGCGGCGCGCACGATCTTCTTCGCTTTGCTCATCTCCTGTCTCCTCGTCTCCCCTATATGGGCGCTTCGTGGGCACCGAATTTGCCAATCCAGCGGACATTGTTAACCCCGGGCCGTCGTCGCCGCGACGTCAATGTGGGAATCTTCCGAGAGCGGTCAGGACAAAGGCGTAGCCGATCAGCGCGAAGCACCCGCCGACAGCCAGGATGCTGAGCGAAATGACCGGGGCCGCCAGCCAGGCGACGATGTCATTGATTCCGATGGGCGGCTGGCGGTATTGGGGTGGAGGGATCAGCTGGCTTCGCACCAGCCAGATCTGTCCAGCGGCAAGAGCCACGATGATGAAGGCGAGCAGGAGAGGGGACAGCGCCGGCGCTGCAGCCCAGATGCCGCCGGCAACGGCGCTCGGTGCGACGTAGAGCCAAAAGAAGCGCTGAGAAAATGCCATCCAACCGCTCTCGGCAATCGCGCACAGGTCTACACCGCATTGGTTAAGAAGGACCTGCCGAAGCGGCGGCGCTTACGGCCTCGCGCCGTGCAGATATCCGGTGCTCGCCGGATGCCGCGGCGCGGCGGAGGCTGCTACCAACGAGTACAGGCGGTGGAAAGCGAGTCCCCGCACCCACACAACACCCCGCGCAAGCCAGCCCCCTGGAGGCGACGATGTCCGGAACCCTGGAGCGACGAACCGAGCCGCTGCATCAGGAGTTGCAGGTTCTGCACGACTACTGGCGGGAAAAGAAAGGTTCGGCCAAGGCGCCGTCGCGGGACCGCATCTTGCCCGAGGAGCTGGTCCCGCTGCTGCCCTATCTGGCGCTCTTTGACGTGGTCGGCGGCGGCGATTTTCGCGTCAGGTTGTGGGGCACGGAGCTGGTCTATGCCTACGATGGTGATCTCACGGGCAGGCTGATGTCCGACTGCGATCTCGACGGCATCAACGCACGCCTCCGCGAGCAGCTCGCCGAGGTCGTCAGGGAGTGCCGGCCCAATGTGATCCGTGCCCAGTTCCGGAAGGATACCGACGCCCGCTATCTCGTCTTCGAACGGGTCGCGCTGCCGCTCTCGGCGGACGGCGACAGCGTCAACATGATCCTGTGCGGGTATCACGTCGAGCGGGCGTTCTAGCGCGAAACGCGCGGCATCGCGGCGAGGTTCACCAAGTCGACTGGCATTGGTCAAGTCTGCAAGCTAGGCTCTTGGCGATAACCTACCAGCACCGAGAGACATCGCTATGGCGCAGAAATGGAAGGTTGGGGCCGTAGGCTCGATCGGGGTCGGATACGGTTTTTCGATCCAGAATCGCTACAGCGCACCTCTTCTGAGTGTCACCTATCAGACTCAGGAAGAGGCGGAGCGGGCTCACCGCGCGGTGATCGAGGCGATCGGGAACCCCATCGATCTTCAGAGCCATCCTGAACCCGGCCGCATGCCCGGCGCCTAGGTTGCTGTGGTCAAGATGTGACACTGCGTGCCGTGACTGGGACCAGTTCACGCCGCATTTGTTTTACTGATAGCTGCGGCACGGGAGCCGTCCCGTAGCCTGTCTTGCCTCCACCGAGATCAGGTTCCGGCGATACCCCCACGCGCCGGGCCGCGGCGCCAAACGAGGTCTTGCTTCTGTACCAGCTCCAGATTGTAGGGTGCGTTGATGTATGCCGCGCCCGAAGCATCTTGAGCACCCCGACCGAAGCATCGCGACCCTTCCCGCGCAGACCGCAAAGGCCATCGACGAGTCCCTATGGCAGACCGTATTCCTGAGCTCTGGCGTGCCAAGCGTCAGGGCCCCCACGAGATCACGCTCGAGTACACCAACCGGGACAAGACGGAGCTGATCGCGAGGGGAGAAGCGTTGCGCGATCTGGCGCTGCTCTTGCTGAGCATGCTTCCTCGCCATGACCGCGATTATGTGATGGGCAAGGTCGCAAGGGCCGGCGGAGCACCCTGACCACGGAGGCAATGCCCTGCCGGGCGAAGCGGGGCTGGGATCAACGTTGGCGCTGCAGCGATCTAATGTCGCGTTGCAATAGTATTCGCGCAAGGCATAGACGAGAGCAGGTTCTGGTTTCTGGAGAACAGTCGAATGGCAAGGCCTCACAGCGACAGCAGCAATTTAGTCGGAGGCAAGCGCTCCAAGCGGTACTATGTCTACTCGTGCGGCAGAGACGGCCATCCTGCCGATCTCGAAGCAGAGTATGATTCGGCCGGCGGATTGTTGGCGCATCGCTATCGGCTCGACCGGCACTACAAGATTCTGGTGAGCGCAGAACGCAAGTTCTACGCATGGCCTGCTGAGTTCCAGAACTGGCTCCAGGAGCAGATGCGAGGCGAGCAGGATTTACCTTGAACGGGCGTTCAAACGCGAGCGCCGCTGACCTCCGGAGCATCGTTATCACCGAGGCGTTTGCTCTTAGCCGCTGGGCGCTCGGGGTAGTGCGCGATGCCGTGCGGCGAGCGGTATAGGGCGTAGAACATCGAGGAACGCCACGGTGTCCTTGGCGCCCTTTGCCGTCGATCCTTGCTCGCTGGGCTCGGGTGCACCGAGCCGGTCCATCTGCATCGCGGAGGGAATCGTAGGTGTTCTGATGCATGACAGGCGATGGATGCTGGCCGCAGCCCTCGCGGCCTTGGCCTTTCCGGTTACCACCAATGCACAGAGCCGTCCGCCCAGGCCGCCACCTCGGCGTGAAGTTCGTCCACCCAGACCGCGATCCAACCATCCCTGGTATTGGTCAGCGGGGCGCTGGCGTTGGGATGGGCGTCGTTGGGTGTGGCGCAAAGGCCGATGGCTGTACCGCTAGAGGTGTCCGCGGAGAGAGCGACCGCCGCGGCCGTGAGTGACGCGTCTCGGCCACGGCGCAGTTAGCTTGCCGCCTCCGTCTAAGGAAAACCGCGACGCCAAGCTACGGGTAATCGCGTAGAGTTTCCGAGCGATCACTGTGGCGATAATGGTCTGAGCCCAAACCGGGAGGGACCATGCCGGTCGCATCGCTCAAAGTCGCCGCTTGCGCAATTCTCTTCGCCACGATCGGCGTTCCGATGGTCGCTCGGGCGCAGATCGTTCGCTACGAGGCCCTGGCAAACAGCCGGATGGCGGCAGGCCGGCCCACGCCGGATACGGCAACGCTGCTCACGGACGAGTTGCTGTTCGAGCGCGCGACCCAGACCTACCTATGGGCTTTCCCGCTGATCAACACGCTGGGCATGAAGGTCGGTTCGGAGCGGACCTTCGGCGCCGGCTACAACGTGCTGCCGGTCTGGAAAGAGCGGCTCGATGCCAAGACTTTGGTGACGACGCCGAACTCCGACGTGCTCTACGCGATGAGCTACATTGACGTCGGCAAAGATGGCCCGATGGTCTTCGAGGCGCCGCCCGGCTTGCAAGGCATCCTGCTCGATTTCTGGCAGCGCCCGATCTCGGGTCCGACCATCGGCGGGCATGCCTATTTCGGCGATGTCGGCTTCTTCGGGCCCGATGACGGCAAGGGCGGCAAGTTCCTGATCCTGCCGCCGGGCTTCGACAAGCCGGTGCCCGACGGCTACTTCGTCTATCGCTCCGGGACCAACAACGTCTTCGTCTTTCTCCGCGCGTTCTACCAGGATCCTGCCAATCTGAAGCCCGCCGTAGCGCTGATGGAGCGCGCGAAGTTCTACCCGCTCGGTGGCGCAGCCGATGCCAAGCCGATGCAGTATCCGGACGCCTCGGGGGTGGCCGTGAACATGCTGCCGACCAGCGACGGCGGAGCCTTCGATGAGTTGAAAAGCCTCGTCGACAGCGAGGGCGACAGCCTCATGGACGGTGATTGGCGCGGGATGCTGGCATCAATCGGGATCGTGAAGGGAGAACCGTTCGCGCCCGATGCGCATCGCCGCGCGATCCTCGATCTCGCCGCCAAGACGGCTTACCGGATGAGCCGCGTCATCAGCGTTGAGGACAACGTCGGCGGCCGCTCCTACCTCGTCTATCCCGACCGCCACTGGCTCAACCCGTTGGCCGATGGAACGCCGGCGAACCCGAGCGGCGCGCTCGACCTGGCCTGGAACCGCACGGCCGGCCGATATCTCGATCTCGATGCCCGCATCTGGTTCTTCACCGACTACTACTCGATCAGCCCCGGGATGATCTCGCAAACGCCGGGCAAGGGCGCGAAGTACATGATCGCCTTCACCGACAGCAGCGGCGTGCCGCTGTCGGGCGACGCGAGCTACCATGTGCGGCTGCCGCCCAACGTCCCGGCCGCGAATTTCTGGTCCGTCACGCTCTATGACGCCGCGAATGCATCGGGCCTCGCCAATGGCCAGCCATTTCCGTCGCTCGGCTCGCGGGACAAGCCGGCGCAGAACGCCGACGGCTCGACCGATCTCTATCTCGGCCCGAAGGCGCCCGATGGGAAGGCGGGGAATTGGCTGGCGACGGTACCGGGCAAAGGCTATTTCGCGATCCTGCGCCTCTACAGTCCGACGGAACCGGCGATCGACAAAAGCTGGAAGCCGGGCGACATCGAGAAGGTGACCGAGCCGGGCACCGGGCAGACAGCATCCGGGTCGGAAACGGCGACAGCGGCTGCGAGCCCTCTGCAAGCGGCCGAAACCGCGCAAGGACCGGCGCCGTTGCAGCCGGCGCCCCCGGCAAACAATGCCATGCCGCGCGGACCGGACACGCGGTCGACGATAACGGCGGACTACGCCAAGACGGTCGCGCGTAACGCCTATTTCTGGGCGTGGCCGATGATGAACCTGCAGAGCCGGTTGGAGACGTTTCGTCCGCTG